>CAYRCP010000091.1:0-7305 GCA_964422755.1 uncultured Bacteriovoracaceae bacterium
CTGCCATGGTTATCGCCAGGAGAACCCCCGGGTATAACGGCCACCAGTATTCCCAGATATGGCGGAACCAGTAGTTTACATAGCTCAAATGATCGGGTTTAAGCCCGGTACCCGCTCCCAGTTCCTTGACCATCGGAGCTGAGAATACCGCCCCTCCGGGCATGGGCAGAAGACCTATGAGGGCGGGAAAGATAATCAGGTTCAGCCGTGGATTGGTGACGAGCCCCTGAAAACTCCTGAGAAGTTTCCTCATGTGACCTGATGATTGCATGGAGTTGCTCAGAACAAGGATGAGAGACACAATCACGGAGAGCATCAGTGTCTTGGGATATACAACTGAGGAGAACATTGACGTCATCATTGATGCTGGACCAAGGCCGAAAATGAGACCTAATGCAACTGCACCGAGGAGGAATGAATTGCCAAGGGATATCTTTCTTCTGATTGCCACCAGCACCAGTGAAAATACAAGGAGAAGCTTTATGATAGCAGGCACCTGCAAAATAATTGACATAGTATTCCCTGTTTCGTGATTAGTAAGGCATGCCTGTTAGCAGACAGGTCTCAGGAATTCAAGCCTGCAATCGATATAGGGTTGATTGCAGCATCCTCTCCTCAGGCCTGAATGATATCGATTAGTCTCTTTCCCAGACCTCTTATTTTATAACATTGCACCTTTGGAATGTAGTCTCCGCCATGGCGGTTTGGACCTTTGAGTATGTTATCCTGCTGAATTTCACATAAAAAAAGGGGATGGCGTATGGGCATAAAATCCGCCATCCCCAAGAGGAGGTATTTTGTTATGAAGTTGTTGTCGTATTTCTATAAATTTTCACCAGGTCCAAACCCTCTGGATCCACCGTAGCAGTCTGAGTAACGTTCACCCATATGCCGGCCGTCTCTGCTCGAGTATCCAGCCCGTGCATCAGGGGCTATCTTCTTGACTTTCAGCATGTTCTCAACACGCGCGCTGTCCATTTCCGTCCTGAGTTTCGAGATCTCTGTCTGGAGTTCTCTCACCCTGTTTTCATCCGGAGCAGACTTAGTCAGCTCTAAACGCAAACTATAGTTTTTATCCTGCAGCTGCTCTCTGGTTTTTTCAGTGCTTGCCAGAAATTCGTCTCTGAGTACACCTATCTCGGCAAGCTGATCCTGGGTAAGACCGTTGCCTTTAGAGCCGTAATATGGACAATCACCATATCCACTGCCTCTCCAATTGCCGCCACAGCCTCGACCGTCGGCAAACAGAGGAAGAGCGAACATACCAACCAGCGCTATCCCTGCAATAAGAATCACAGATTTTTTCATCTTGTTTCTCCTTTGCTCAGGTCTTGTTCATACAGGATAGAGCAATGGACGTGCCAAGTCCCGGAAAACACCTTACTCATCAGATTTCATTGTCTTTTCATTCCCGCTGCTGCCCGGACATTCATTCTCTTCAAAACAATATGTATAATTACTATACATCGAGGCTATACACCTGTATATAATTTATACATATTCTCAACAGACAAACGAGGAAAAGCGGGAAAAACCGCATCCGGGGACGTGGCATAGTAATTGTAATAGTATGAAGAAAAAGAAACGCAATAATACTATGGGTATGAAAAAGAGACATTCCGGTCAAAGCTGGGTCCGAATATCCCCTTGGGTGATCATCGCGGCACTCATCATCATGGTGCCTCTCTTTGCCTTTATTACGGTGAAGAATATCGAAAGCCAGCAGAACAACATGATCTTGCTGCTCAAGGAAAAAGGTGCCGCACTGATACGCTCTTTTGAGGCAGGAACGAGAACCGGCATGATGGGTATGAACTGGAGCGGCGTTCAGGTTCAGCGCCTTATTATGGAAACCGCAGAACAGCCTGACATACTATACATCCTCATAACCGATAGTGAGGGTACGATCGTTGCCCACAACCAGCCAATGCATATTGGGAAAACTCACCGGTCAGGGCTGGACTTTGCCAAAATCGGTGATTCGATACAGACACGCAAACTTCTCAGATCTGACGGAACCTCTGTTTTCGAGGTCTACCGACAGTTCACCCCCTCCGGGTCAAAATCGATTTCCCGCAGGGGCATGATGATGTTTCAGAACGACTGGTTCTACATGAAGATGTTTCCCGAGAAAGAGACTCAGCCGCAACTCACGATCTTTGTCGGTCTGGATATGGACCCGATAGAAGAGACGAACAGGGAAAATATGCGCCACAGCATACTCATGGCCATAACCCTCCTTCTGATAGGCTTTTCAGGGATTGTATCGATCAATATTGCGCAAAACTACCGCCTGGCACGTGCCAGCCTTTCCCGCATCAAGGCGTTCTCCGATAACATTGTGGAGAATATGCCCGTGGGACTCCTCTTTATCGATGATGACGGAAGGATCATGACCATCAACGATGCCTCGGAAAAGGTACTGCTGATCTCCCCCGACAAATCTATCGGCAAACCGGCCCGGGATATCATCCCGGCTCAGATAACAGATCTTGTAGACGATATACGGGACGATCATGATATTATTTCCCGGGAGATCAAATGCTCGATACTCGGCAAAACAATCCTGTTCGAGGCAAGTGCAGGCATACTGAGAGATGACCAAGCCAACTTCCTCGGACATATCATCCTTCTGCGCGACATCTCGGAAATAGATCATCTGAAAAAAGAGGTACAGCGAAGACAACGGCTCGCCTCCCTGGGCAGTCTGGCTGCAGGTATTGCCCATGAGATTCGAAATCCCCTGAGCTCTATCAAGGGATTTGCCACATACTTCAAGGAGCGATACAAAGATATTCCCGAAGACCAGAAAATTGCAGATATCATGATCAGGGAAGTGGAGAGGCTGAACCGGGTTATCGGGCAGCTCCTGGAATTCGCCCGTCCCATGAATGTTGAGAGAAAAGAGATGAATATCATCGATGTGGTTAATTATTCCCTCGACATAATCAGCGCCCAGGCCCAGACCAACAATGTCCGCATAGTTAGAGACGCTATTCCTGATGAAGCAATTCAGGCATCCGTTGATCCGGACAAAATCGGACAGGTCCTGCTCAACATATATTTAAATGCCATAGAGGCAATGGAGCAAGGCGGTACACTCACGGTGGACATCGAACAAGACCGGGCCAACGCCCATGTTTCCATACTGGTGAAAGATACCGGCCATGGTATCCCCAAGGAAGATATCGGCCATATCTTCGATCCCTACTATACCACGAAACCTTCCGGCACCGGGCTGGGACTGGCAATCGTTCACAAGATCATAGAGGCACACGCTGCCGAAATCATTGTCGAGTCGGCCCAGGATGCCGGGACAACATTTACCATTACATTACCGACAAGCACAAAAGGACAGGACAAATGATTCAAAAAAACGACATTCTTGTCGTGGATGATGACACGAGTCATCGCACCATGTTGAAAACCCTGCTTTCCGGATGGGGCTACAGCGTACATGAAGCGGACGATGGTTCAACCGCAATCGCCCAGGTACAAAAAAGCCCCTTTGATCTGATTCTCATGGATATACGGATGATAAAGGTATCCGGTCTGGAGGCACTTGAGACGATCAAGGGGATCAACCCTTCTATTCCGGTTATCATCATGACCGCATATTCCTCAGTTGAATCGGCCATAGAGGCCATGAAGAAAGGGGCATATGAATACCTCACAAAGCCTCTTGATTTTGAAGAGATGCGCATGAAAATCGAACTGGCAATGGATCACAGCAAGCTCAAGGAGGAAAACCGCATCTTAAAAGAGATCATCGGCGATCACTTCGACAGCAGAAACATCATCGGAAGAAGCCCAAAAATGCTGAGCCTGCTGGAGACCACATCCAAGGCCGCTTCATCAGAAGCAACGGTCATGATAACCGGGGAAAGCGGCACGGGCAAGGAGATGATCGCAGGGGCAATACACTTCAACAGCCCCAGAAAAGACCATCCCTTTATCAAACTGAACTGCGCAGCCATCTCCGAGGGGCTGCTCGAGTCAGAACTCTTCGGCCATGAGAAAGGAGCCTTTACCGGCGCAATCAGGCGGAGAGAAGGCCGGTTCCGCCAGGCCCACCACGGAAGCCTCTTCCTCGATGAGATCTCCGAGATGTCCCTTGCCATGCAGGCAAAACTGCTTCGCGTGATCCAGGAGAGAGAATTCTCCCGCGTCGGCGGCGAAGAGGTAATCCATGTGGATGTCAGGCTCATCGCTGCGACCAATAAGAACCTGCTGACTGAAGTGAAAAACGGCAATTTCAGGGAAGATCTCTACTACCGGCTCAATGTCATCACCCTGTCCGTTCCCCCTCTGCGGGAGCGAAGAGAAGACATTCCGCTGCTTGCCGAGCACTTTCTCACAATGTTTTCGCAGAAAAACAACAAAGACATCAAAGGATTTACCCCTCAAGCCATGGACAGGATCATCAGATATGCCTGGCCGGGTAATGTGAGAGAAATCATGAATACCATAGAGTCTGCTGTTGTGCTTTCCAACTCCCCCTATCTCTCCGAACAGGATCTGCCGATTATTTCATCCGGGATGGAGTTCATCGATCATGATCGTGAACTCACAGCAGATCTCCCCCTGGACGAGGTCGAAAAAAACACTATTCTCAATATCCTTCAGGTATGCGGGGGCAACAAGAGCGAGGCTGCACGGCGTCTTGGCATAACGAGAGCCACGCTTCACAAAAAATTGAAACGCTACGGGGTATCATGATATGACAGCGTTTTATCCCCGATACAACAGTGCAGGAAAGAACTGATACATTCTTTCCAGGAATGCTTCTTTGCCCTGAAACCAGATCGTGTTGAGACCGAGAGCATGGGCACGCTCGATGTGGCCTTTTGTATCATCCACGAATAACACCGCATCACCATCGAGGTTCAGGATTGTCAGCACATCGTCAAAAAGAGATTGATCCAGCTTACATTTGCCCATGTGATAACTGTTAAAGACCTTTTCGAACAGATGAAAGAAATGATGTTCTTCTTCCAATTCATCGAGCCAGTTCGTCTGGTCACTCAGTATGATAAGCCTGACTCCGCCCTGGGAGAGTTTTTCCAGCACATCAAACATCCATTCCCGCAGGGTAAATCCCTTGAGGATCACTCCCTTGAGTTCGCTGTCTTCTCCGGAAATACCGGTGTGTTTACGCAGGGCATCCCAATATGACGACTCAGAACTGTCTCCGGTTATATATCCCGTGGTGTGAATCAGTTCCCGGGCCTGGGCGGCAAATTCCTCAGGATCTTTATTATTTGCCCTGGCAATGGCGTACAGGCCGTTTCTGAACCCCTCGTCTGCGAGCACCCCGCCAAAATCAAACACCGCAGCTTGTATTTTCTGTCCTTTCATATGCAACTCCCAAGTATGTCTTACATTACCCCTGCCAGAATACCCCCCCTGAAAATAAAAAGTAAAGGGAGAACAATAACGAGAAAAACAAGAGAGTTCAGGACAAACATATTCGAAGTAAGCCGGGTATCGAGGTCAAACAGGACAGACGCCACAACAGAATATATTGCAGCCGGCATGAACGACTGGACGAGTATGACGGTCTCCACCTGGCTGTCAAGACTCACGGCCGAGAGAACCGCAATGGTGGCTGCAGGAATCATGATAAACTTGATGACGCTCAGAGCGAGGGTCGCTTTCGCAGCTGAGAAGACATCCGAGGTCATGAAATTGATGCCAAGGCTGAAGTAGTATACTGCTATAGATGCTATAATTAAGATATCTATAGGAAAATACACCGATGGTCGCTGAATATGCACTGCCTGGAGTCCAAGCCCGATAACGATGGCTGCAAGAGGCATATTCTGCAGATTCAGCAGAAAATCCCGGAGAAATGACATACTGTAGCGCTGCGATGTGGAGACCATACGTGCATAGGGAAAAATCACCGTAAATACATAGAGCATAAAGTATGAAAGGAAGATAAAGGAAAGACCGAGTCCTCTCTCTCCCAAAAACAGGTAGCACAGAAAAGCCCCCATGGTGAACCCATGGTTTGCAAGCGATGAACTGATGAGAAAACTTGCCCGCTGCTTACCTCTCAGCCTCAGCACGGGGACAAATAACCGGCCTGATGCCATACCGAAGAGAACCAGAAGCAGGCCGGAGATGGGGAGCATGATGATATCCCGGGAGAGTTTCAGACCCCATATGCTCCAAAGGACTATCAACGGTTCGATAAGGATAAGGTTTATCCTGATAAGTTTTTTTGTAAGCTCCGGGCCATGGGCGAGTCGTTTCCGCACGAGGGTGCCCGAGATAAACGGCACAATAATCATTACCTGAAAGATTAAGAACCGCAGGGTTGCGCTCATAGGCAATCATTTCTGCCAGTCAAGCAGCTGTGCAGCATTATCGAGGGGTTGAACCTTCGATATTCTTAAGTATCGCCAGATACTGACTTGTTCCTTCTAGTTGCTTCTGGGCACGCAGATCATCTCTCACCAGTATCAGGTGGGGAATGATGTCGATCCCATAGGGATTCATCTTTTCTTTGTTTGCCTTGTCCAGGATGAGCACGCAATAGTATTGAGTCAGCGTTCTCGTCTTGGAATCAAGGCGATAGAGATAGGCTTTTCCAGCGAACGTATCCAGGAAAAAACCGGCATATTCGTAAAGCTGACCGATATTTATCATCAGCTTTTTCTCCTGGCTTCCCTTGATGAGATATTCGTACACAACGGCCATCAATATTTCCATACGGTAGTGTTCATGCCCCATAATGTCTTTTACCAGCGCGATGTTCTCCTTACCTTCAACCCGGTAGAAATGGGCAGCATTGCTGAGCAGCGTATAGAGATCCTTTGTTTCTCCTGATACCACAGGAGGATTGTATGCAAGTTTTTCCAGAGCCTGGGTGAACCTAGCATAGGTGCCATCTTTCAGATTATAGGCTTTTATGTAATCCTTTGTATCGAGATCGCTGCAGATATCAGATAGTTGCTGCCTGAGATCTGCAAAGTCTTTCTCTTTTTCCACATCTTCAATGATAGTCTTGACTGCTACCGTAGGCGGTGTATTATTTTGCTCATCAACCGGCGTCTTGACCGCCTCGCTAGGCGTATATACGGTATCGGGAACCTCCGGCACGTCTTTTTTCTGGAAAAAAAAGAGATCGACCAGGAAAAAGGTTAAAATTACCGCAACAATTGCCAGGCCAAATACTATCGATTTCTTCATACCGAAAACCTCCCGTATAAACTTATGCCATCCATTCAGCACGTTAATGTATGCCATGTTTCGCCGCGCCTTTAAAGTACTATTGTAATCAGAATAATAAACACCAGG
>CAYRCP010000092.1:0-7302 GCA_964422755.1 uncultured Bacteriovoracaceae bacterium
CCTTAGGATCTCAGGCATCAGGCTTCGTTTGCAACTGCACCCTGACACGGGAAGGGGAAAACAAATAACGAACAAATATTCTCCGCCAATGGACCGATCCGCAAGGATAAAACCGTGTAATCCGTGAAATCCGTGCCAGAAAAATCGAAACCTGGAATCTTCGAGAAAGCTGCGGGGGAAATCAACCCCTGAGAGAGATTACACCCGGAAATGGCCGTCTTTATGGGAGTAGTCGATGATGATATCTCTTTTGCTGGTCTCGAAAATGCTGAGAAAATCCCTGTTGTAATCATCCAGCCTCGAAAAACTTTTGAAGTCGCTGCCAGCCTCTTGAGGGATTGACAACTCATCCGATCTCCGGGGTAATGACCTCGACAAATCTATAGTCGCCATTGTCGTCTTTTCAAAGATGGATCTGCCTAATAATCTGTCCATTAATCCGGTAAAAAGCTGTGAGAAATAGTTAATCATAGTTGTTCCTTGCATCGATGCCTGTTGTGGCTTTTAATTAATAGAGCCTAAACGATTTTTACGCCAATGACAAGTTAAGAAACGCCTTGCTCCTGCCGATAGGGCAATAAATATGAAAGGCACAATAAAAGATCTTCTCAAGGTTGCTGGCGTCCATGGATACATAATTGCTCGAGAGAAGAATATTCAGATAAAACTTCCATCGAGACACAAATTTTCCGGGGCAAAGAACAACATCAGATTGCTGTATGATAGTCTTGTCCCCGTAGAGGACAGACCCGGCAATGTAGTTGAAATTTATTTAGATGACATGGTATTGACCATCTTCATAAGCGGGATGACCATGCTGATGGTCATGTCCAGTATGCGGGTTAATCTCTCACTGCTGCGCATGACCGGCAAACTGGTATTGGCGAATATCGTAAAGGAGAGAAGGTAGATGAACCAGGATATCAGCGGCGGACTTGAAAATACCCGCTGCCCGGAAATCATGAAGATACTCTCTCTGGGCAAACGATCAGGGAAACTGCTTTTACACAACGCCGCCGTCACCGGCAATATCTTCTTCAGGGATGGCCAGATAATCCATGCGCAATGCGGCCCGCTCAAAGGAACCAAGGCCATATACGAGCTTGCGGTATGGACCTCTGGTGAATACCGGTTCTTCGTTGATGAAACGCCGGATATCGTATCCATCGATATCACCATGGACGAGATCCTGAACGAAGCGGCCAACCGTATGCGGCAAATGGACCGGGTCACGTCGTTGATCCCCTCGAGTTCAATCCGCTATTGTCTGGACCCCGACGTCAAGGAAAAGGATATCCACCTCAAATCCATTCAATGGAAGGTCCTGGCCAATATCAACGGAAAACGCTCCATAGCTGACATAGCTCAGAATATCGGGCTGGGGGTATCCGATGCCATGAAGGTGTTCTATACCCTTGCCAAACTCGAACTGCTCCGGGATGCAGACCTTGAGGAAACGGAACCGTCACGCACCTCGATCGATCTGCCCGAGACATCGTTTATACTCTCGTTGAAAGAGGATCTCACCAGGGCAATAGGTCCTATCGCTCCCTTTATTATCATGGAGACTGCCCAGGACATGGATCTTGACCTCCTGGCCGATGACATGAGCCAGCGGGCGGCATTGATAGAGACCATCTCGAGCAAGATTCCCGACGAAGTGATGGCGCTCAAATTCCTGGACACCATGACAGACTGGTTGAATACGGAAGGCTGACAACAAAATGAGATTTAAAATATTCACTCTCATATTCATTGGTTTTCTCATGATCCTTTTTGGCTCATCTGTTTTGATATATTCGCAGATCCAGAAAGTTCAGGACATTAACCTTGGGCTCCTGGAGGACAAACTCTACGCGGAAAACACCGAGATTCTGGCCTGGTCCTTGAAGAATATCGACATAGACTCGCTAGGAGATAACCCGCTGCCGGGGTCCTGGGGCGAGATCATGCTCGTTGACAATAACAACCTGTCCATCATCTCATCCACGAACAAAGCTCATGCAGGGCTGTTCATGTACAAAGTCCCTGCACTGCTGGATCAGGCCTCCGGGATAATCGATGCCATCAAGGGCAAAAAACCCGTCAATATGGCATCCGAGAACTATATGATTGCGATCATGCCCACAGCAGAAAACACTTCGCTGGTGGGATTCAAGCCTAAATCGTGGGAAAAGGCCATTCTTGCCGAGCAGGATTCTCATCTCAGCACCAACATACAATCAACAACCACTGTGTTGCTGATCTTTGGTGCAATTGGCCTGGTACTTGCCTTAATAATAGCCCTCGTTATTTCTAACATAGTCACAAAACCAACCCGGAGAATGGTTTCAGCCTTTGAACAGCTGAGTATCGGAAACTTCGATGCTGAAATCCCAACATACAGCGGAAAGGTTTATGTAAGTCTTGTTGAATCATTTTTCCGTCTGCGAACATCACTGATGATGTCTCTGGAAAGACTCGGGGGTAAATAAGAATGCCCAAGCACATATTAATCGTAGATGATGAAGAGACACTAACCTGGTCGCTGGCAAAATCTCTCTCACATGATCGTGAGACGTATGACATCACCACGGCAAACGATGGCGAGACAGCCCTGTCTCTTTTTAAAGAAAACAATTTCGACCTGGTGGTTCTCGATATACGTCTGCCAGGGATCAACGGCTTTGATGTCCTGGTAAAGATCAAAGAGCTCAATGCCGCCACCAAAGTCATCATTATGACCGCATACGGATCATCCGAGGCCAAGGCAAAAGCAAAAGCTCGCGGATCTTTGTTCTATATAGAAAAACCCTTTGAGATAGACCAGCTCAGGGAGCTTATCCTCAAGGCACTGCATCAAGACACTGCCAAAGGATTCAATGGCAGCATCAGCGGACTGCAGCTGCCTGATCTTATTCAGATGAACTGCCTATCTCAGGCCACGACGGCCCTGTATGTCACCAAAGGCACGAGAGAAGGCTGTATCTTCTTTGAAGACGGACAGATAACCCATGCACAGATCGGGGCAATCGACGGTGAGGAAGCACTCTTTACCATCCTGGCATGGTCGAGCGGGAGCTTCAGGTTTGTGGGCGGGGTAAAGGCCCCTGAAACAACAATCCAGGCGAACTGGGAATACCTCCTGATCGAAGGCATGAGAAAAGCCGACGAAATGAGCCTGGCTCTCGAACAGGGAGACGTCGATAATGATGATATCGCCATCATCGATGAACCCACCCGCATTGTGATAAAAAACATATCTTCTCTGAACGAATGTACCGGCATCGCAGCCATCACTTCGGAAAACGAGATTCTCTACCAGACCGGAAATATTGCCAGCGCCATCGATGTCAACTATGTCACCGGGTTTTTCCTCAATATATCGGAAAACCTCGGAGATCTGTCACCATCAACCCCCAGAAAGGTCTCTTTCATCAACCAGAACAGACTGGTCCTGCTTTATCCTTTCAAGATCTATGTTCTCGCCATGCTGTTCAACCGGGCCGTGCTCTCGCAGGAGACGATCTCCACAATAGAGCGGGTAATCTCGAGGTATCAGGTTTAAATTATCCAGCCACGCCGGATCGATACCGGTTGAAGAAACAATGAGATCTTCAATCCGGAGAACATTATGGTAGTGCCCCAGTATTCTCTCCTGCCTGCGCTCATCGGTCCCGTACCGCTCCATCAGGTCTACGAACCTTTTTGACAGCGACACGATCGTATCGTGCTTCACTCTTTTATCCGCATAGTTGACCACCAGGGCTTCATTTAACCGCATTGATTTCAGCCGTACGTGCTGTCCCACAACATCGGCCACCAAAGGATACCCCTTTTCCTCAAGGAGCTGCTGCCCCATAAGGGCGTGATCTCCCCCGTTTCTGATAGAGTCTATTTTGCAGATATCGTGAAGGATGGCCCCGCGGTCCACCAGCGTCATATCCAGATCATGCCCCTGCTGTTTCAGGGTGCAGGCAATGATCACCGCAACCTGCCGTACGGTCATAGAGTGGCAGAATATGTGGTAGGGCATGCCCCTGCTCCGCATGAGCTCGAATGACCATGCTCTTGTGGGCACCGGCATCTTCAGTCTCCCTCTCTGCTTTGGCTTACATTGAACACATCCCCGAGACCCAAAAAGTTTACGGTGAGATAAATGGTGGTGTCCCGCGGAGAATCTGCGTCAGAAGGGTCAACATCGCGATACAGATCCACACTCCAGCACTGGGACTTGTAGTTTATCCCCTGGCGCGAACTATCATATCCGCGTTTGATATAATCATACTCCGTCTCAAATCGTGCGGAAAATCCCCTGCACAGATAAATCCTGGTTCCGGCAACTATGGATTTTGTATCCAGCCTGTTGTATTCTTCAAGGAAGTATACGGAATCGCCGCGGGAGTCACTGAGCCGCATCTCGCTTGAATGTTCATAGGTGGCATACGGCCGGAAAGGCTCCCTGCCGAATTCATTCGTATGCCTGAGCAGAAACCATGAAACAGGCTGAAGCCTTATACTTGTCTGAAAATTATCCCACTCCTCGTCAATATAACTGTATATGCGGCTGATGCTGAAATCGAGGATCGATTTCCCGGATTCATCCCGAATGTAATTGTCCAGCGAAAGCTTCATATCAAAGGTATTTTCCCAATCATCTCCGGAAAGAATATAGGGATATATATCGGTGGCATCTGCTGCATCATAATTGCCGCCGATGCGGGATTTAAAGGCCCATGACACACCGGGGGCCATCTGGTGATACCATCCCCCGGCAAACCGCGAGCTGTACAAGGTAGTGGTGAGAGATACCCCCCTTTCCTGCCAGTGCTCCTGATATTTGTCATCCTCATACACATCCCTGCGGTCGGTGATAAAGGTATCGCGGTAACTCTCCTCGATATACGGCCTGAGGGTAAAGTATGGGTAGAAGGAAATCGGCCACGACACCTCGACTTGTGCCTGGTCTTTTATCGCCTCGATCCAGTCTTCGGAATATACCCTCACAGCGCTCAACTCGGAGGAGTACTTGAGCGGGGTATGCGCGATATCCCGCTGATTCATCCTGGCCCTGACCTTGGGAAGTTCCTGAAACGTCTTGTCATCGCCTTTTACCGTCAGATCCTGCTTCCACTGACCGGAGACACTCAAGCTGAAACCATCGCCGAAACCGACCCATTGCATGCGGGATATCAGCTCCTGGAGATCTTCCTCAGCCTCAGCAGTGGAGGTTTCTTTCCAGTATTGCTCACTGCCATGGAATGAACCGATGTCCCGAAAATAATCCTCATGGCTTACCAGATTGATATCCCAGGAAAGAGGCCCTCCTGTCTGATTGGCCTTGATGAACCACCGGTGGTCCGGAATCCTGTCCAGAACACCGCCTTCCAGCGGCTCACCGCCATCCTTGTCAAAAAGGCTCTCAACATAGAACAACCCTGACTTTTCATAATCGAGGCGATAGCGCAGCTCGGCTGTGGTGAGAAGCCCCCGCTTTGACAGGTTCATGGGGGTCAGCGTCATATCGGCCGAGCGGCCAAGCGTGAGATACAGGGGAATCCCGAAACCATATCCATAGTCAGATGACTGGCTGAACTCGGGAAAGAGCAGTCCCGACTGCCTTTTGAGTTTTGCAGGGTATAAAAGGTATGGAGTATAAAGGACCGGCACATGCCGGATCATGAACCGTGCATGCCGCACTGTTGCATATCCCTCGAGGGGAACCTCCAAGGACGATGCAGCCATTGACCAGTCAGGCACATCACCCAGACACGGGGTGAACTCGATATCCTCTCCGACATAGAAATCCTGTCCGTAGCGCGAGATGGACTTTCCCGATATAATCATGGGCTCCGAGTAGACGAATACTCTCCCATTCTCCAGCTGGACATCCTTTCTTCGTGCATTATAGTATAAGGTCTCTGCATCGATCTCGCCCTGTTCTTCTTTGAGATGGCAGTTGCCCGATGCCCAGAGATCTTCTTTAAGGGTGTCGTAAACCAGATAATTGGCGCTCAGGGTGATATCTTTGCCCGTGATAACCACATTACCCGATGCCTCGATCCTCTGTCCCGTCTTTTTGATGGTATCTGCTTCCACATCAAGCGTTGTTGCATGGACAAGACATGAGAACGAGCACATGAGAAAAACTGCAATTACCGCCCTGTACATAGAATAGAATCCCTCACCTCTCCCACGGTGTAAAACGATCCGGTGACAACTACGCCCTGCTCTGCCTGATACGCCTTATGCAATGCATGGGTAATACTTGTGCATCGGGTAATATTTCCAAGAGCAAGACAAGCCTGGAACTCCTCGTCCCCCCAGGAACGCTCACTTGCCACCGGTGCAATATAAATATGTGAACATACCTGACCAAGCATTTTGATCATGGTCATATAATCCTTGTCCGCAAGTATACCCAATACCGCTACTCCATGAAATCCAATATCTTTGAGGTAGTTAACAAGGACTAGCATAGATGAGGGGTTGTGTGCCACATCCAGTATAATCCTGCCGCCTATGTTTTCGAGCCTCCCGGGGAGAAAAGCCTCATTGAGGGCAGAGGCCAGCCGGTCTTTGTTCAAGTCTACCCCCAGGACCCGGGCAGCCTCGATGGCAAGTGCTGCATTAAGGCGCTGGGCAGGACCTTTCATGGAAATCTCGTGCGGGTATGGCCGGTTCACCTCATACAGGTCGGCCCCAAGTTTGCGCGCAT
Source organism: uncultured Bacteriovoracaceae bacterium (assembly GCA_964422755.1). Classification (GTDB taxonomy): domain Bacteria; phylum Desulfobacterota; class Desulfomonilia; order UBA1062; family UBA1062; genus DSAD01. The sequence goes on from CAYRCP010000092.1 coordinate 6,698, forward strand.
GGTCCCGGACAACCTCCAGTGCCTCGCCCACAGCACTGGTTATCAGCGGCCTTCCCTGGCGGGCTATGGCAGCCTTTTCCGCGGCTATCGCAGCGATCGTGTCTCCGAGATAGTCGGTATGGTCGATGGAGATATCGGTAATAACCGAGATTACGGGGTCCATGACATTCGATGCATCGAACCGTCCACCCAGGCCTATTTCGAATATGCCGGTATCCACCTTGTGCCGGGCAAAAATCACTGCTGCCAGGACCACGCACCATTCAAAATATGTCAGCCCGATATCGTGTAGATCACCTTGTATTTCCTTGCGGATCTGCTCCAGTTCACCCTCATCGGCCAGAAGGGAATTGATCCTGAAACGTTCGTTAAACGATATCACATGGGGAGACATGGTTGTGCCGACACGGTATCCGGCGGCGAGCAGGATCTGCTCCAGGTAGACGCATGTAGAGCCCTTGCCGTTTGTACCCCCGACGAGTACGTGCCTGTATGCCTTCTCGGGATGCCCCAGGCGCTTCAGTGCACGTCTTACCCGTTCAAGGCCCAGGGACCATTTGTTCTGATTGATATCCCCTAGAACCATCTCAGGAGAAAAGACAGGG
>CAYRCP010000093.1:0-2401 GCA_964422755.1 uncultured Bacteriovoracaceae bacterium
GGCAGCCCGGTTGACGTTATTCTGCATAAGATCATCGAAACCTACAGCCTGGACGAGCTCTCCCTGGCCGGCAATATCCGGAGAATGAATCCTCCGAAACAGCTCATCGCCCTGAAAACCGGGCAAATAGACGCCGCTGTAGTCCCGGAACAGTATCCGAGAATGGCGGAGCTTCTGGGTTTCAAAATCCTGGTGCAGGCCCAGGATCTCTGGCCCGACATGCCCGGAAGCGTGCTGTTGGTAACCGGGAAGTTGATAAAAGATCACCCGGAAATCGTTCAAAAACTGGTCAAGGTAACAGACAAGGCCACCACCTGGATCAACCGGCATCCGAAAGAGGCATGTGAAATTATCGCATCGCAGCTCAACAAGACAGAAAGCAGTATCTTCCCGGAGAAGGCAGCGAAACTCAACAGCCGGTTTATGGTTACACCGGAAGTGGTCAACGCGTCTCTTACCAAAGGGCTGGAATACAGCACCGACATCCGGCCGTCAGATATTCAGACCACGATAGAGTACATGGTCAAACTCGGGTATATACGTGAAGGATTTGCTTCGGAAAAAATCCTGGACCTGCGGTGGCTTTCCCAATGAAACCCGTAAGCAGACTGAGTATTGTATGGTCCATCGTGCCGGTGGCGTTGTTTCTGATACTTTGGGAGATCATCGCGCGGTATCTGGTTGATGCCGGATCGCTTCTCCCTCCGTTTTCTGCTGTTGTTCATGAATTCAGATCCCTCATGGCAGACGGGATACTGCCGCATCATTTTACAAAAAGCCTGGTCCGTGTGCTGATCGGTTTTGCCACCGGTTCTTTTGCCGGAATTCTCATCGGGATCATGCTCGGCTGGCGCGAAGGTATGAATCGGGCATTTCATCCTATTATCAGCCTGCTGTATCCGATTCCTGCCCTTGGATGGCTGCCCATATTCATGCTCTGGTTCGGCATCGGTGAACTGCTGCCCATTGCCGTCATATTCGTGTGCAGCTTCTTCCCGGTATTGTACAACACAATTACCGGCATAAGGTCTGTGGATCGGGACTTCATTAATGTGGCAAAATCTCTTGGTGCGTCTGATAAAAAAATCCTGATGAGTGTTTTACTGCCCCTGGCGTTGCCCAATATATTTACGGGGCTCCGGTTGGAATCCGGTATGGCCTGGCGAGTGATCATTGCAGCGGAAATGGTGGCTATCCCAACAGGCATCGGGGCTCTCATGATGAAGGCAGAGAGTCTCATCAGGGTTGATATTGTGATCGTCTGCCTGATGGTGCTCTCCGTCATGTGCTTTTGCTTTGAAAGGTTCTTTATGTACCTGGAGCAGAAAATAACCGGGAGGTGGTTTTAGATATGCCGGCAGTACAGTTGCAATCCGTGAGCAATTTTATCCTGAAAAACGTTGATCTCGCAATCCATGACGGAGAGTTTCTCGTGGTGCTGGGCCCCAACGGTTCCGGGAAAAGCACCCTTCTTAACACGATCGCAGGGCTTGTTCCCTACCAGGGAACCGTTTTATTCAACGGTGTCTGCGTTGATGAATTATCCACCAGCAAGAGAAATGTCGGATACCTGTTTCAACATCTGGCCCTGTTTCCACACCTGCCTGTCAGCGAAAATATCGCGTATGCAATGAAGTTGAAGAAAAAATATTCCCGTGATCACATCGCGACGAGAACCAGGGATTATCTTCGGACCATGAATATCGAGCACCTTGCTCACCGATATCCCAGGCAGCTCAGTGGAGGAGAAAAGCAGCGGGTCGCGCTTGCACGGGCCTTGGCGTCGGACCCTGAAATCCTTCTGCTCGATGAACCCATGTGCAGCCTGGATTTGAGAACGGCAAAATATCTGAGACTTGAATTTCGCAGTCTGCAGCAGCGGCTCAGGACAACAACGGTTTTTGTAACGCATAACCTGAGCGAAGCTGTTGAAATAGCAGACCGGATCGCGGTATTTGCGGACGGGGAACTGCTCCAGATCGGTACCGCCGATGAGGTACTGTTTCATCCCGCTGATGATCGTATTCTCTCCTTTATCGGAAAACCCAATATTCTTAATTGCGACTCGTTCAAAATCATAGAGAATGGTCTGGCGATAGTTACCTGCGGTGGTTTACCGGTGATTGTTCCGCATGAAGGCAAGCCTGTGAGAAAAATCGCCATTGCCCCGGAACATATCCACCTGTCTTCCGCAGAACCGGTGGGGCCAAGCGTGAATCGATTCACCGGTGAGATCCTGAAAATACAAAAAGCCGGATCATTAACCAAGGTCAACATCCAGGTAGGAGACAATCTGATTGTATCGGAACTGCCTGCGAGCCTGTTTGATCTTATGAATCTGAAAGAAGGCAGCCCCGTACATGCGATATTCAAGCTGCGATGGATCAAGATTCTCAATGGT
>CAYRCP010000093.1:2501-7238 GCA_964422755.1 uncultured Bacteriovoracaceae bacterium
TGCCGGTCATCGGGGGCCTGGTGGGTCAGGGGAGGAATATGAACCAGGAGGTGCTCCTTTTATCCGCACCCGATGTGATCGTCATATGGATGGCCCCTGACATTGCAGTGAATAAATACTATGAAGATATTTTCACGAGGCTGAAGATCCCCTGGGTCAATGTGCGTGTCGACACCCTGGACGATTACCCTCAAGCACTGCTCTTCATGGGCGATCTCCTCGCCAGAAAAGACAGGGCAGCACAACTGTATCGCTATGCAGTCCAATCCCTCCAGCAGATAAAGACGACGGTAAAAGAGATACCGGCCCATGAAAGACCGAGAATATACTATGCCGAAGGCATGGACGGGTTTTCAACAGAGCGTGCCGGCTCCCTGCATGCCGATCTTATCGAGTTCTGCGGCGGGATCAACGTACACAGGGGGAAGTGCTTCGACAACTACACCATGGAAAAGATTTCTCCGGAACAGGTCATTCTCTACGACCCTGACATCATTCTCATAAAAGAGAAAGCCTTCTACGACAAGATCTCTACTGACCCTCGATGGAAAAACATACAGGCGGTACGACAGGGAAAGTATTATCTGATCCCCCATACCCCGTTCAACTGGTTTGACAGGCCTTCGTCGTTCATGCGGCTTATCGGGGCCAAGTGGCTCTCCTCGATAATCTACCCGGAGCGCTTCCGCATTGACATGGTCCGCGAAACCAAGAGCTTTTACCGGCTCTTCCTCGGAGTAAACCTGAACGACAGGGAGGCAATCGAGGTGCTCGGCCAATGAGAAGACCCATTTTGTTCCTTCTCTTGCTCATACTGGCAGTGACAGTCGGTGCATCCCTTGCCCTGGGCAAGTATCCCGTGAGTCTTGGCAGTATGGCTGCATTCTTCGAACACAAGATCTTCGGGACAGGACTGATGGACATGCATCAGGCAGCACTCCTTGAAAACATACTCTTGGATATCAGACTTCCCCGGATACTTGCCGCTATACTGATCGGCGCCGCTCTTTCCACGTCTGGGGCTGCGTTCCAGGCCCTGTTTACCAACCCGCTGGTGTCTTCGAAGATACTCGGGGTCCTTGCCGGTGCGTCCTTCGGGGCGGTTTGTGCCATGCTGTTCACGAAAAACTGGTTCACGGTACAGGCATCGGCCGCAGCCTTCGGCTTCATTGCCGTGGGCTTGGCCGTGGGGATAGCACGGCTGTACAAGGGGGACTCTCTCATCATACTTGTTCTCGGAGGCATCATCAGCGAGGCATTGTTCACCTCATTGATCTCCGTGGTAAAATATGTTGCCGATCCCTACGACCAGCTTCCTGCCATCACCTATTGGCTCATGGGAAATCTCTCGCTTGTAAACCTGAAAACCACGGCGATTGTCGGCGTTCCGATACTGGCAGGCACAGTCGCGCTGATGCTGTACGGAAAGCACCTCAATGCCCTCTCCATGGGGGATGAGGAAGCCCACGCCCTGGGGATCAATGTCAGACTCATCCGATACGGCGTCATCTTTTTCGCAACGCTTGTGAGTACCCTGACCGTCGTGATCGGCGGCATGGTCGGATGGATCGGGCTCATCATCCCCCACGTGGCCAGGATGATTGTCGGACCGGACAATATCATACTCCTGCCTGCCTCGGCACTCATGGGGGCGATCTACCTGTTGCTCGTGGACGATCTGTCACGGCTGCTGTTCAGTTTCGAGATACCGATCGGTATCGTGACTTCGCTCTTCGGCATTCCCTTCTTCATATACATACTGAAAAACGCCAGGAAAGGATGGAACTGAGCATGCATTTGGCAGCTGATAACATCAGTTTTTCTTACGGCAAAAAGGAGGTCCTCAACGATGTCTCTCTCTCCTTTGACAGGGGCGAGGTGGTATCCCTGCTGGGACCAAACGGATGCGGAAAAACAACCCTTTTGAAGGTACTCCTGGGAATACTCACGCCCACCAGAGGAAAAGTCCTGTTCGAAGGCATGCCTCTCGAAGATGTAGGAGCCAAAAAGCTCGCCCAGAGGGTCGCCTATGTGCCCCAGGTACACAGGGGTGCTTTCCCCTATTCCGTCATGGATGTAGTGATCATGGGACGGATGCCCTACAAGACATTCTTCTCGAGTTTCACCCGTCATGACAGGGAAACAGCAACGGCCATGCTTGAAAAACTGGGGATCTCTCACCTGAGAGACAAGCCGTACACTCAGATCAGCGGAGGAGAGCGCCAGCTCGTGCTCATTGCGCGGGCTCTTGCCCAGGGTGCGGACACCTTCATCATGGATGAACCCATAACCGGCCTGGATTACGGCAATCAGATCAGGCTCCTGGAACAGATCGTACACCTGTCTGCAGAGGGCCACACCTTCATCAAATCCACCCACTTCCCTGATCATGCACTGTGGGTGTCTGACCGGGTTGTCCTGATGAAAGAAGGCACCGTCGCTGCTGACGGCATTGCCGCCGAGGAAATCACCGCCGAGAGTCTTCGCGGTCTGTACAATATCCCGGTACGGGTTATGGATGCAGGTAATGGTTTCAGCGTCTGCATCCCCTCATCGTCCAAGTGGGAATGCACCTGCAGAAACAGGAAAAAGAAACATATGCCGCCTGAACACCCTGAGCATTGCTGGAGCCGGGCATGCAAAAACGACACAATGCTTCCGACCATGGGTGCCGAAAAGAAGGTGCAAGGCTTATGAAATGTCTCAGGCATGAGATCGGCTGGGTACCGGGCAGGCAATAAACGTTGTTTCGCCAGCCATCTCCCTGAAATGGAAGATGATATTATTGACAATATATACATTTAATAACATAATTACTCGCAGATCTGATTACAGGGCCAGGCGCATAACAATACCTGAGAGCTTTATGTCAATAAATTTTAGAGGGGCCGAGTCGAGGTATTATTCAGGCTGTTCAGAAAAAAGCTGCTCGATGGTGAACTCAGCAAGAATGGGACAACAACGCATTAACACACAGGAGATGGCATGATAGAGAAAGCTCAAGAATGGATCGAAAGCGGCAGGACAGTGGCACTGGCAACGGTAATCGCAGCATGGGGATCATCCCCGCGGCCGGTCGGCTCTCAGATGGTGATCGACGAGAACGGCAGGTTCGAAGGGTCGGTATCCGGTGGCTGTATCGAGGGCGCGGTTATTGAAGATGCGCTGGAGGTTATCAGGAAAGGAGCACCGCGCCGTGTGTTTTTTGGCGTAACCCAGGACCAGGCATTGGAAGTGGGTCTGGCCTGCGGCGGTGAAATGGAGATATTTGTGGAAAAGGTCACATGGCAATCCGTCCTGGGTGAGCTTATCGGGTTCAGGACCGCCAAACGGCCGGTATGCCTGATTACCGATCTTTCCTCCGGAGAAAAAACGTTGGTCCCGCTGAATGATTCCGTTGCCCTCCAGGCCTTGCCTGCTGAACTCATACCCCACATCAACGTGCTCAATAACAGCGAACGCAATATTATAGCCGCTGCAGGAGACCGCGTGTTTTTTCTCCACGGCTTTCAGCCTGACCCGCAGCTCCTCATTGTGGGTGCGGTCCATATTGCAAAGGCCCTTGCACCGATTGCCCGCATAGCCGGGTATGAGGTAATCATCATCGATCCCCGTGAAGCCTTTGCCAATACCATACGGTTCCCCGATGTGCCGGTTCGCTTAGAGTGGCCCGATGAGGCAATGGACCGCATGGGGCTGCATCCCCGCACCGCTGTCGTTACCCTGTGCCACGACCCCAAGCTGGATGACCCTGCGCTGGCAACTGCACTCAGGTCAAAAGCATTTTATATCGGAGCGCTGGGCGGCAAGAAATCCCATTCGAACAGATTGGACCGGTTAACACAGGCGGGCTTCACCGGTGAGCAGTTGAGCCGGATACACGGACCCATAGGGCTCAACATCGGGGCGGTCACGCCGGAAGAAATCGCCATTGCCATCATGGCCCAGATGACGGACATCAGGAGAAACGGTGACGGAGACAAGAAGGATTTCTCCGATACGACACCGCGTGGGATTGGAAGCGCTTGTTTTAAATGAAGAGAGGCAGCATATGACATTCGATGTGGATCGGATAGCAGGACAGTTCAGCATACTTAATCGACGGGTGGGAGAGTGCCCTCTGCATTATCTGGATAATGCCGCAACATCACAGGTCCCGGATTGCGTGATCGAGGCCATGACAATACATGACACAACCCGGCGGGCAAATGTACGCAGAGGTATACATCGTCTGTCGGAAGAAGCTGACGAGGCCTATGAGAACGCACGGGCAGAGGTAGCCCGGTACCTGGGTGTGGGCTGCCCTGATGAAGTGATCTTTACCAGCGGCGCAACGGCAGGGATCAATCTCCTGGCCCACGGCCTGGGGCAAAAGATGAAACCCGGTGATGAGGTGCTGATCTCTCAGCTGGAACATCACAGCAACATCATTCCCTGGCAGATGCTCAAACAGCGTACCGGCATAACATTGCGGTTTATACCGGTTACCCCTGATGGCCGCCTGGATCTGAGCGAACTTGACAGCTGCATCACCAAAAACACGAAGCTGGTTGCCATTACTCACGGGTCCAACGTTACGGGCGCCGTTACCGAGACGGCTATAGTCGCTGCCATGGCTCATCAGAAAGGCGCCGAACTCATGCTGGACGGGGCCCAGACAGCACCCCACGGCCCGCTGGAGCTGATATCGCTCGGCGCGGATTATTATGTGTTTTCAGGACACAAGGTGTATGGCCC
>CAYRCP010000094.1:0-3887 GCA_964422755.1 uncultured Bacteriovoracaceae bacterium
CTGTAGAGATTACCGGCCATTCTGTGGAGCCACAGGAGTCTCGCGGCTATCTCTTGATCTGCCCCGGGAGGTCCGCTCTGTCCGTTCAGGAACGGATTTACCTCCTCGTACGTGAGCCGTGCATGTGAGCGGATAACGGCCTCGAAGCAGTCATACTCCATTATCCTCCCTCTCGGACCGAGGTGTATTTCTGCCACCATAGCGAGCCTGTCAGCGTTTGGTTGGAGGCTCATTATCCCGTTCGACAGCACCTCCGGCAGCATGGGGATAACTGCCTCGGGGAAATATACGCTGAACGAGCGGTTTAATGCCTCGTCATCCAGCTCGGATCCGGGTTTTACCACATGGGCGACATCGGCGATGGCAACGGTTACCACATAGGTACCGTCAGAGGATTTTTCGATACCCACGGCATCATCAAAATCCTTTGCCGTGATACCATCTATGGTGAAGAGTATCCTGTCTCTCAGATCTCTTCGTCTGGTAAGTTCCCTTGAAATATCGACCAAAGAAACCTTTTGGGCCTGACGTTCCACTTTCGCCGGAAACCGCCAGGAAATTCCATATTTCAGAGCGACAAATCGCAGATCATCCCCAATATCTTCAGGTATATCGAGAAGGCGCTCAATATGTGCAGAAAGGGTTTTCGTTTTCCCGATTTGTTTGGGCAGCTCGATGGCGGCAAGGACCACATCCCCGTTTTTTGCATCTCCCTGTGATCCGTGCGGGATAAGGATGGTGTAGGGGAAAGGATCAAACGGCTCCAGGATACCCCACTTCTTCATTGCCCGGTATTTCCCGCTCACGGATGCCCGGGTCCTCTCAAGGATGGCAAGCACTTCACCACGCATGCCTTTTCTGTCGCGGTATGCCCACACCTCCACAATGTCGCCGTCTATGGCGCCAGAAAGCCCTTCAGCAGGCACAAAAACATCATCCCCGTGGCCGTCTTCGGGTTCCACAAAGGCAAACCCTTTCGGATTCCAGCGAACCCTTCCCGTTATCTTCATTTCTCACCTGCTTTAATAAATCAAATCCTATCATTGCATATTCACCCTTGCAATGATAGAGCTTAGGGCATTAATTTAAGATCCTCAGGGCAAGTCCCTGACCCTGTTGCTCAAGCAAACTGCGGGGAATCGAACCCTGGCTTCTTTCTTCCGCAGCGTGGTTAAATAGCGAAGCGGACGCGAAGACGGATTGGAATTGGTGTTTCACCGATAGTGTTTGAGATATGAAAAAGTATGCGCCAATAGCACTGGTGATTTTTATTGTTGCCTTCACATTCATGCACCTTGAAAAAGGACTCTTCCACAAGGAGCAGGTGGATTCCCCCGCGAAGAAGAGCAAGAAGACCGTACAGATAATCGATATCTCCGAAGATCTCTCCCCTCCCGAGAGCCTCGCCGGCAACTGGATCCTGTTTCTCCACTATGCACATGAAACCAGCTCGGTTGATATCACGATAGACGACAGCAGCATGGCGGTAAGCAAGGATAGAGAAATCATCGGCGATCTGAGTGCTTCCCTCGACGAGGACGGATCTGTGAAAATGGACAATGAAAAGGCACACCTCGAGGGGGTGATAAACCCTGAGGGCAACCACCTTGACGGCATGGCCACAATCCAGGGAGAAAAGGCCCCGGTTCCCTTTTCAGCCGTTAAGATTCAGGCTTCGGCACAAGGCAATTAGCTTTCGGCCGGCAAACTATGGTACTACTGTGACGTCATGAAAATTTCTCTGAAAAAAAAGCGCGCTTACGGTCCGGATGTCAGCATGATTCATCACGGCCAGAACCTCCTGGTAGAAAAAACCTACAGGAACAGAAGCCTGCCTGTCCGCATCACCGGGATTTTCCTCGTGTTCTGGGAGCGTTTTATCTATTCCAGGCTCCAGGGAATAGAGGGAATACCAAGGCTCCACCCAGGTCCCGACCACTATACCCTGATGACCGGCTTCATGGGCGGAGACAATCTCAGAGAGACCAGGACCTTTCCTGACGAGGCATATTTCTCCGCCTTGACACGGCTGATCGAAGAGATGCACTCACGGGGAGTAATTCACCTTGATCTCAGAAACCGCAGAAATTACGGTATCGACGAAGAGGGCAATCCATACCTGGTGGATTTTGCCTCCAGCGTATATATCCCTTTCTCAAAGACCCTTGTGAGCATCCTTGCCCCCATTGACTGGATGGGGTTCGCAAAGGTCAAACAGCGACTTGCCCCCGCACTGATCACCCAGCGGGAAAAAGACATGCTCACCAGGGGCAATACCCTGAGTTCCTGGTGGCTCCCCACCAGGGCCTTGAGAATGGTACGGGATATCGCCAAAAAGCTCAGGACATGAAACCCGCTGCCGGGGGTGGTTCTGAACTTCGCTGCACCGTGAAACCATCCAGGCGTTATGCTTAAATGAGACAGGAGACGACCTTATAGTGATACAGCATTGTCGTGGTCAAATAATCTCTGTGAAAAAAGACTTTTTTTGCATGATATGCGAATTATACGTAAAAATACTGTTGAATTTTTCTACCAATCCATATATACACCAGATTTTGTGTAATTATCGAATACTTTCAAAGAAAAGGAGCTGGTGAATGCCAAGTATACGACCATTTAAGGGAATCCGGTACAACCCTGAGTTAGTGGATCTTGGTACAACCATATGCCCTCCCTATGATGTGATCAATCCGGAAGAGGTTGACAAGTACTATGAACAATCGCCCTACAATGCCGTCAGGCTGATACAGAGCAAGCCGTTCCCCAAAGACTCAAAAGAAGACAACCGCTACACCAGGGCAAGAGATTCCTTCAGGCAATGGCTCAGCGAAAAGGTCCTCATGGAAGAGAAGGCCCCGGCACTGTACTATCACGAACATACCTACACTCTTCGTGACAACACCTTTACCAGGAAGGGTTTCATTGCCTCGGTACGCATCGACGAGGGAGAAAAAAAATCCATCAGGCCCCATGAGTACACCCAGAAAGGTGCCAAACTTGACCGCTTGCGCCTGATGAATGCAGTGCAGACAAACTTCAGCTCCATATTCGGCATCTATTCCGATCCGGAAAAAATCATTGAATCTCAGATCCGACCAACCCTGTCATCTCCCCAGGTGGAATTCGACACCATCGACGCTACACACAGGCTTTGGGTAATAACCGATAACACCATGATCGAGATGATCACGAAGATGATGCAGTATAAAAAGATCCTCATTGCCGACGGACATCACCGCTATGAGACCGCAAAGACATACCGCGACCGCATGAGGGCGGCTACCGGGCACAAAGACGGGGACCAGAGCTTTGACTACATCCAGATGTATCTCATCAACAAGGACGAGGGGATCAACATTCTCCCCACGCACCGGGTGATCTTTGACAGCATGGGGGTCGGGCTCGTAGACCTTGAATACCGCATCAAGGAACTGTTCAATATGATCCCCCATGATAACAGAAAGAGTTTCCTGGCTGCCCTGGCAAAAGGAAAAAGAGGAACCATCGGTCTTTTTGTGAAGGGTATCCCCAGATATTATCTCCTGGAACTCTCACAGAGCTCGGATATTGACAGGTATATCCCCAGACATACACACCCTCTCCTCAAAAAAATCGATGTAACCATCCTGCACGAGTGTGTCCTGGAACCAATCCTGGGCATTAACTCCGCCATGGCCGGCAAACGCATTACCTATACGAGCGATTCTGAACAGGCCCTGAATCTTGTGTCCCAGGAAAAGGCGGACATCGCATTTCTCCTCAACCCCAACACCATTGACGAGATCATGGAAATCGCCGAAGCCGGGCTTCGAATGCCCCAGAAATCCACCTATTTTTATCCCAAGACCCCCACAGGCCTCGTCTTCCACTCCCTGGAGTAAATA
>CAYRCP010000094.1:3987-7134 GCA_964422755.1 uncultured Bacteriovoracaceae bacterium
ATTGATTAAAGACCGTTCTCTATCGCTCTCTGCTTGATTAGCAGCTTGAACCACGTACCGTTACCTTCACCCGCCCGGGAAGCACCCTTATTCAGATGATTTGAGCAGGCCGGCAGATTACGCTTGACTTTTATCATGAACCGGCATTCTAATTTCGAATTATGGTTCATTCTTCGAATGGCAGTTCTTCTCAGCTCAGCAGAAAGGAACGGGAAATGGCATTCCGCAAGGAAGCCATCCTTGATGCAGCACGATTGATTTTTGAGGCTGAAGGGTATTTCAATGCCACTATGGCGCAGATCGCCTCCAGGGCAGAGTTCGGAGTAGGAACCCTCTATCAGTTCTTCTCCAGCAAACAGAATCTCTTTGTCGAGGTGATCCTGAAGGGAATAGAGCAATACAAACAGGGATTGCAGGAATCAATCGCAGCAAAGACCTCCTGGCAGGATGAACTAACCGGATTTATTGAATATTATCTCACCTGGGTGGAAGATAATCCGGATTTTCATCGGCTCATCTATGAGATCTTTTATTTGCCCATCCCTGATCTTTCATCCCGTATTTTCGAGGTCTTCAAAAATACCCATACGGAAAATTTGACGCTGATTCGCAACATTTTTTCCCATGCGAACAAAGATGCCGCGCTCTTTGACCCTGATCTCATGTCCTTGATGGTATTGGGCATGATGCAGGTCATCGGAGACAACTGGTTTTTGGGGATACTCAACAAAAGACCGACAGAATATATTGCCGGCATTACAGGTCTTATATTAGGAGGGAAATCACTTGAATAAACAGTTTGTTATTGGATTAACGGTCTTATTTGTACTCATCCTCGGCAATGCATTCGCTGCTGATTACCTGGATCTCAAAGATTCCATAAACACTGCAGTACGGAACAATCCGAGCATCAAGGCCCAAGACGAAGAGGTCATGGGAAAGAAGATGGAACAGCGCTCCCGCTTCGGTGAGATGCTGCCCGAGGTAACACTCAATTACGGGTATGAGCGGCTCAACGAAGATCCGTTCCTGACCGTTACAGGACTGGGCAAGGTCGCCCTCGGCACGCAGGACAACTACCAATTCACCATCGAGGCAACCCAGCCGCTCTTTACCGGCGGAGCGCTCTACAACAGCTACCGGATATCCAAAAACAACTATTTCGCGGCAGATCTTGACCGCCAGAAGGCCATCCGTGAACTGAAACAACAGGTGATCGAGGCTTATTACGGCGTCATAGAGGCCCGGCAGGTTTACGAGGTTGCCCAAAGCGGCCTATCATCCATCAAGGCACACCTCGATGTTGCCAACGCCTTCTTTAATCAGGGAATGATTCCCAAAAACGATCTGCTAGAGGCACAGGTGCGCTATGCCGAGAGTGAGCAGAATCTTATTATTGCCGACAATGCAATCAAGCTTATCGAGTCGAGCCTGAACCTCCTCCTTGGCAGAAGCCTGGCAGAACCGGTAATTATCGATTCCGAGATACCCGTGTCCGAGCTGGTGGAAACCCTTACCACCTCAACACAAACATCCCTGCAGATGAGGCAGGAAATCAAGACTGTCATGCTCCAGCTCGACAATGCGGGCAAGGCGATCAAAATATCAAGGGCAGCCTACCTCCCCTCCGTGGCAGCGACATACAACTATGAACGCTCCGGGGAAGACCCCGATGTCGAGGATGATTCATGGTCTGTGGGGGTGGGTATGAGCTGGAATATCTTCCAGGGAGGCTCCGATTACTATGATGTCTCCAGGGCAAAGACGGTCAGCAAAAAGCTTGGGCACCTCCTTACAAGTCTCCAGGATCAGATCTCCCTGGAGGTCAAAAACGCCTATCTCTCGGCACAGGAGGCCAGGGCGAGAACAACCGTGGCTGAAAAAGCAATTGACCAGGCAAAGGAAAACCTGCGGATCCAGAAGGACCGTTACAACCTCCAGGTTGCAACCACCACCAATGTTCTCGATGCACAGGCCCTGCTCGATCAGACAATGAAAAACTACATCACGGCCAGGGCAGACTATGCAAAGGCCATTGCATCGCTTTATTCAGCAATGGGAACCTTGTAGGAGGACTGGGCATTGAAGAGGCTCGGTTACTACCTTATCATCTTCTTGCCATTGGTCCTTTTATCCTGCATGAAGTCAGACGAGACCCCGTCAGAAAAATCCCTGAACCTCTCCCCGATACTCCCGGAGGTGGTTGTTCATGAGATTGTCAGGGGACCCATATACAAGACCTATACCTCTCTCGGCACTGTTGCTGCCAGCGACTTCGCCCGGATCACACCCAAGGTTGCAGGCAGAATCAAAACGATCCATGTCGAAGAGGGCGACCGGGTTGAAAAGGGTGATGCGCTCATGCTTATCGACCCCTTTGATTATGAACAGGCCCTGCAAAACACGGCTGCCATCAAGAATCAGGCACAGGTAAACCTCGAGCGGGCACGAAGAGATCTTTCCCGTATGGAGTCCCTTTATCGAAAAAAGTCTGTCTCTCAGCAGACCTTTCAGGACACGCTGAGCGCCCGGGACCTGGCCCTGTTTCAGTATGACCAGGCTGTCGTCTCCTTTGAAACAGCGAAAAGAAATCTTGAAGAATGCAGGGTCTCCGCCCCCATATCCGGAATCGTCACCCAAAAAGGGATCCACGTGGGAGAACTCACCTCACCTACACAGCTTGCATTCGTGATCATGAACATGGACTCGGTCAAGGTGGAGGTGGACCTGCCCGAAGAGATCTTTTCTTCCATACGTCGTGGCAGTGATGGGATTATTACGCTCGATGCCCTTGCCGGCAATACATTTACCGGAACCATTACCAAAATATATCCAACCATCGACCCTTTAAGCCGCACGTTCAAGGTCACCATAACGCTTAATAATCCGGCCCTGCTGCTGAGATCGGGAATGACGGCCAGATCAAAGGTCGTTCAAAAGGCTCGTGAGGCAGCCCTGTGTGCTCCCAAACCTTCTCTCGTCCAGGCACAACAGGGCTACATCGTCTATATAATCAAGAACGATACGGTGATAAAAACACCGGTGAAGGTCGGCCTCGAAGGGGACTCTGTCTTTGAAATTATCAAGGGAGTATCTCAAGGAGACAAGGTGGTCACCAGGGGACTCGCAGGGTTGAGAGACGGGATG
>CAYRCP010000095.1:0-6987 GCA_964422755.1 uncultured Bacteriovoracaceae bacterium
GCCTGTTTCTGATACATGAATGATTACCACAAAGCCAGGAGAGTCGAATGCTCACACAAAAACATCTCGAACGATACGCAGATGTGCTCATATGGGGCCTCAAGACAGCCAGGGCAGGCAGGTTCAAAAAAAATGATATAGTTCTTGTCCGTTATGATCTTTCTGCACAAAAACTCGCCGAGGTTCTCTATCCGAGGCTTCTGGACATGGGCGTTAACCCTGTAGCGCGTGTCAGCCTTACCGAAACCATGGAGCAGGACTTCTACAACAGGTCAAATCAGAATCAACTCATATTCAAGACCCCCGGGGATCAGGAACTCTATAGCAGCCTCAGCGGGAGCATCTCGCTTCGGGCACCGAATTCCATTACTCATCTGAGTGATATTGATTCCGGCAGGATCGGACAGGCCGCTGTTGCGAGAAAGTATCTCGGCGATATCCTTGACGCCAGAGAGTTGGATGGGTTGTTCGGCTGGACCCTGTGTATCTATCCTACCGAAGAACTGGCCTCTCATGCCAGCCTTTCGATGGAAGAATACACCGACCAGATTATAAAGGCCTGCTTTCTCTATAAGAGAGATCCCGTATCTCACTGGCAGGAGATATACAAGAATGCACGTTCCATCAAGAAATGGCTGAACAGTATGGATGTGAAATTTTATCAGATCGAGTCGGATACGATCGATCTTGAGGTATTCCCGGGAGAGTGCAGGAAGTGGGTAGGCATATCCGGACATAATATCCCGAGTTTTGAGTTGTTCCTTTCGCCGGACTGGCGGGGTACGAACGGCATATATTATGCGGATCAGCCCACATACAGAAGCGGCAACTATGCACGCGGAATACGTCTCGAGTTTCGAAACGGGTCTGTTATCAAGGTGGAAGCCGAAGTCGGGCAGGATTTTGTCAGGAAACAGCTGGAAATGGATGACGGGGCCAACAAGCTGGGAGAATTCTCCCTGACTGATAAACGGTTTTCCAAGATAACCAAGTTTATGGCAAATACGCTCTTTGACGAGAATTATGGCGGGAAAAGCGGAAATTGCCACTTGGCCGTAGGAGCTTCCTATGCTGATACGTATGACGGAGACCCCGCGGAGCTGACCAAGGAGAGAAAGATCAGACTCGGCTTCAATGACTCTGCGCTCCACTGGGATCTGGTGAATACGGAAAAGAAACGCGTGGTCGCCTACCTCACCTCGGGAAAGCAGAAGACTATCTACGAAAACGGGATATTTGCCTACTGATGCAGGCTGGTAACAAAGGCACAGAGTAGCAAAGGGACAAAGGCACAGAGGCACAAAGGTACAGAGGCACAAAGTGAAGGAGCGCCTTTCAGGCGTGATCTTTTTTTATCCCGAATAAAAAAACAAGATCGGTAAAACTCGGATACACGATTTTCTGCCTTCCATGTCCTGCATAGCCAGAGGCGAAGCGGGGTGCCTGAGTTCTTGGGACACCTGGCTCGTCCTGCCTTAAGTCATGAGCCCCTTTGTTGTATCTTTTTGAAATCCGATATATTAGGTCTTTATTCCCTGACCTAGCGCCCAGTGCCTAGCGCCAAGCGCCTCGATTGTCATCTTTTCTAACACCCTCCAACACTCCAATACTCCAGTCTTTTGTAGCACACTCCCCCATCCCCATCTGCGGGTGTCACAAAACTTATTGCCAAGAAAGACAGTATCCTCTAACATAATAGACCCTCTTTTGTTTTATTCATCATGAGATTTGCCATGTAGATTGTATTTTGAAGGAGAAGACCATGTCATCACGGCCGACCTATGAAGAGCTGGAACTACGGGTCACAGAGCTGGAATCAGAAACCATAAAACTCAAGCAGATCGAACAAGAGTTATATGAAAGCCAGGAGCGATACCGCCTCCATTTCACCCTGGCAAATGACGTGATGTATTCGCTCGATCCGCAATTCGCGGTGATGAGTGTGTCCCCGAGTGTTAAAAAGGTTCTGGGATACAGCCCCGAAGAACTCATCGGGAGGCCCTTCCATGAACTCAATGTCCTGGCACCGGATTATCTGGAAAATGCGTTCAACGACGTAACACATGTATTGTCCGGGAAGAAGATAGATGCAACCATGTACCAGTTCATTACCAAGGATGGCAGCCGAAGATTCGCCGAGGTGAGCGGTGTGCCCCTGATGCGGGACGGCAAGGCCATAGGCGTTATATCGGTTGCCCGCGATATTAATGCACGTCTCGAGATGGAGCAGTCGCTGAGGGAGAGCGAGGAACGGTTTCGCGCCATATTCGATTCTGCCCAGGACTGTATTTTTATCAAGGATACGGACCTGAACTATACGTTTGTCAATCCATGCATGGAGGAACTTTTCGGGCAGTCATCGAGAGATATTATCGGGAAAAATGACAGGGCTCTTTTTGGGGAAGAGGTGTGTTCCCGGATTCAAGAAGCGGATTTGAAGGTCTTGAGCGGGGAGATAATGGAAGAGGAACATGCCGAACAGATAAATGGAAAGCAGGTTACATTCCATGCTATCAAGGTCCCTCTGCGGGATAGTGCAGGCAACGTGATGGGCCTGTGCGGTATTGCCAGAAACATCACGGAGAGAAAACAAATTGAACAGGTCCTGCGTGAGAAGGAAAGAGAGCTCAAGCTCCAGGCCAAAAACCTCGAAGAGGTGAATATTACCTTGAATGTTCTGTTGGATCACCGTGAAGAAGAGAAAAAAAAGGCGCAGGAAGATATTGTGGAAAAAGCGAAGAAACTCATCTTCCCCTACCTGGAGAAGATGAAGGAGAACCCCCTGAGTGATGAAGCCGGGATTTATCTCAATATCATACAGTCAAACCTTGAGGAATTGATCTCTTCGTATATGAGCGGGAGTTGTCAGCAATATCAGCATCTCACCCCGATGGAGATTCAGGTTGCGGATCTTGTCAAGCAGGGCAAGACCACAAAAGAGATAGCCTCTCTCCTGAATGTATCTTTGCCTGCCATATCCTTCCACAGGGCAAACGTCAGGAAGAAACTGGGACTGCTCCATGCAAAGACAAACCTGAGGGTCTATCTTCAATCCAGCCACACAACGCCCTTTCAGAAAAGGTAGGCTCCAGGGCCTGTCAGGGGCGGATACCAATTATTCCGGAGAACCTGCATGATCGCTCGATATAATAGGATTGACCTAT
The DNA here is from genome assembly GCA_964422755.1 of uncultured Bacteriovoracaceae bacterium. Taxonomy (GTDB): domain Bacteria; phylum Desulfobacterota; class Desulfomonilia; order UBA1062; family UBA1062; genus DSAD01. The sequence goes on from CAYRCP010000095.1 coordinate 3,165, forward strand.
AAATAACCTACTTAAATATTAGCAATTAATTATTGCTTAATTGTGGCATACTGGACAGGTAAAGGAGGTCTCACACTTGTATACGGGCTTCATTGCCATCCCCCAAAGGCAATGAAGCCTTTGCTCTTTTATCTTCTTTTGTAGCTATTAAGGTAGGTATGTGCCCTGAATGAAATGCCTTTGAAGAGCTGATGACTGTTAGAGCAAGCTGGAAAAGTGCACGATTTGTAGCCATGTTTGATGCGCGGATGTGCTGTTTTTTTATCAAATTGCGAGAAAACGTGCTTTTCGGGCTCCTTCAGCCTTCAGCCTAAACAGCTTCAGTCGGACTGCGTGAGTAGTTACCTTCTTTCTTATTTCACATCCACACAGAACAGCGGAGGGATGACCTGGTATGAGATGTGTGCATGGTCACCCGCCATGTTTCTTGCCATGGCCAGGGCAGTTGGCAAATCCGCAGCAGGGGTGAACCCGATTTTCCTGGCGGTTTCAGGCTCTTTTGCTCCAGCAAGGATAACCTGCCGGGTGTGCTTCATGCTCATTCCGCTCCACATCCAGTTTATGAGGCAGTGTGTGCCGTGGTATGCGAAATTGTCCTGGTAGAGTCTTTTATACCGGGGATTGTCAGCATAGGGCTCTGCAAGGTCATCCCAGCACTGCTGCGGGTCATAGTGGCTTTCAACATGGTTCTGCCAGAAATCGATGTAGGACGGGTGGTGCCCTGCATGAAACTTTTCGATCCCGGGATTACAGGCAATAATAATGCCTTCTTTCCTGACCAGGGGGCGGTTTTTGAACAGGCCCATGAGATAGCCGGTGGTCAGTGCCCGCAGCAGGATCGGATTAAAGACCGACAGCGCACTGTAGGGACTCAGGTTCGGGACACCGAAGATAAGGATATCCGCCTGTTCGTCAACAGCTACATTCTGCTGTCTCATGAGCATCTCCAGGGTGTGTCTGTGCACTTCTTCCACATTGCCTGCCCAGATGCCGCACAGCCGGTAGTCTGACCGGACAAGGTTGTTTCTGACAAAGCGTTTTACCGGCTGGGGTGCACAGGAAGCCAGGGAGAATACCGTCTGCATGGGCTTTGTCGGCGCTGCACCCTGCGCTTTGTTGCTTATGGGGGCAAGGATCTTTTCGATGGGCCATGGCCATACCTTGTTGTTGATCACCGTCTCAATCTGGAAGATGTTGCAGTGCTTCTGGACAAGCTGCCCCATTTCCCGCAGGATGATGTGCATGGGGTTTGTCTCGGGATTCATGACGGACTGCCGTGCATTCCACTGGAGGGGGGTGTGGTGGTGCCTGATGCTGCGCCAGGAACCAAGACCTACCAGGATGCTTTTCCACCCGCCGTTCATGGAGGTGAAATTCACATTGACATAGATAGTCACGTCGGACTCGATGACCGCACGGTTGATCTCAACCTCATGTCCTGATGGGGTCGAGCCCAGGTGGACGAGATCGTCATCTTTCGTGGCGTCATGGCAGGTTATCCGGTCAGGGCCCATCTCTTTTATCACCTTCCTGCCCAGAACCAGAGAGAGTTCTTTGAGGGTCCACTTCCTGTGCAGTCCGTTGGCGCAGATGAGCTGTATCCGGTCTCTGCTGATCCCGATTTTGTACAGCCGTTTGATGAGTTCCTCGATCACTGTTCCCCGTACATCATTACGCATGAGGGGAATCGGCAGACAGGGATCGTCAAAGGCAATGGTCACCCTGCTTGACGGTTTGAGCTGCTTTTCCAGGCTGCTTACGCCCAGAGGCTCATCCAGTGCCTGTCTGATCGCCGAATACGGATCCCCCAACGGGTTCATTGGTGGATTCGCATAGATGAAACGGGTATCAGCGGGAAAACGTTCGATCCTGATATCATCACCATAAAAGATAAATTCTTCAATATAATCGTACACGATGTCCTCCTGAGACCTTGATTCTGCGTATGCCGCCGCTCATCTGGATGAATCTATGGGGTTCTTCCACCCCTGAAGGAAGAAGCGTGAGACCTCGTCAACGAGCCAGTTCGGGGATATCCTCACCAGTACATTGTGGATAATGTTTGACCAGGCTCCCGGGATAAAGGACATTCTCTGCTCTTCAAATGCCCGCAATGCCTTTGCTGCTACCCATTCGGGCTTCTTTTTCGGGCTGATGGTGTAAAACCTGAGATCAGGAGGATATCCCTGGGTTTTGAGAAGGCCGGTGTCGATATATGGAGGGTTGAGCGTACACACCGTTACTCCCGATCTCTTCAGTTCAGCCCTGACCCCCCGTGAGAGGCTCAGCAGGCCGGCTTTTGTGGCGCCATAGACGCTCTGGAACGGAGTGGGCTGGAGGCCTGAAACACTGGATGTGTTGAAGATCGCCCCTTCTCCCTGCTTTATCATATCAGGAATGAAGAGGTACATGAGCCGCATGGGAACATAAAGATTGAGCTTGAACATGTCGGACTGGTGTTCCCATTCTGATTCCCAGAATCTCCCGTAAACCACTGAGCCGGCGTTATTCACCAGTGCATAAATATCGCCGAGCTTGTCTGTGACTGCCTGGTGTAGAATCTCCGGTCCGCGATCATCAAGCAGATCGACGGGGAAAGTCCATGTCTGAATACCATAGGTGTCGGTCAGTTCCTGTGCCCACTCTTTGAGTGAACCGGTTTCCCCGGGTAGTGATCCCAGTGCCAGATGGGCGCCGCGTTCGGCAAACTCCCTGGAAAGAGCCCTGCCGATGCCGGTAGACGCCCCTGTGATGAGGACCTTTTTCCCTGTGAACGAGATCTTTTTCACAGCAACCTCCTATTGTCATATCATAATAACATAATAATAATGGACTATATGAAAAGGAATATCAAGCCCTTATGTTCGAGAAATCTTTCATGATCCCTGATGGTGATTGACGTATGAACCCGGTCCGTGGCTGGAAGACGTTTCTTTGATCAGGGTAGTCTGTGCGTATAAAACAGCATGTTCGCAGGGCAGGGTTTTTGAGGGTATGCTGAAACGGTTCTTCAAAGGAAAGCATTGACTCTGTACGGCAAATTCCATTATACCTCTTGTGCTCAAAGAAAAGGAGCCTATACATGATTCAGGCAGTAAAGCACGGTGATACGGTCAGGGTAAATTATACCGGAAGATCAGAGGATGGGAGCGTTTTTGAATCATCCATTGGTCTGATGCCTCTGGAGTTTACCATCGGGTCGGATGAAGTGGTCAGTGGTTTCGAAAACGCGGTTATCGGCATGCGCCCCGGCGAAAGAAAGACCGTTGTGGTTGAACCTGAAGAAGGGTATGGGCTGTATGATGACGACCTGGTGTTCGAGGTTTCCAATGAAGAACTTCCTGAAGGGGTGAGGCCTCACGTCGGCATGGATTTTGAAATGGTGGACGATGAAGGGTATGAGATTTCTGCCGTTGTCATAGACATTGCCTATGATTCGGTCACCATTGATGCCAATGCCCCCCTTGCCGGGAAGAGTGTCGTTTATGATATCGAACTCCTCGAGATACTCCCGGTGCGCAAACGCAGATAAGTCGGTCTATACATAGGAGAGGCGCTAGGCGTTGGGCGCTTGGAAAAGATGATGAGAAAAGGGTGCAAGGTATAAGGTTTTAAGTGTTAGGTTTTAGGTTGAGTGATTGAATCCTGAACAGTCAAATCCAGTCTCCTCAATCAATAAAACATCGCGGCTCAAGCCGCTCCCACAGCGTTCTTGAATTTCTTTGTTTTCCACCTTCTGCCTGAGTCCACGAACTTTCTCGATCAACTGCCTGATGCCTTGGATCTTGAGCTGACATGCTTGATCTGCCTGAGATTTTACTCG
>CAYRCP010000096.1:0-6981 GCA_964422755.1 uncultured Bacteriovoracaceae bacterium
ATCAACAGATCAATCCGCAAGGATAAAACCGTGTAATCCGTGAAATCCGTGCCAAGAAAATAAATAGAGACTTTGGTCTTAAGATCACACCCTTCCTGCTATACTCTCTTCCTGAATAACGCACGGCGCTTGAATGGGCAGCATCTTTTTCTTAGGCCACAGGTAGTCCATGACCCTTCTGCGTTTCAGTGTTATGTCTCCATAGGAGACTTCTTGCCTCACCGAGCTGACATCCTCCAAAGAGTAGAAGGCTTGCGGATTGAATTCCCGGATTTTGGCGACAACCTTGTTGATATCGCTCCTGTTGATGATTGAGAATATGATCTTAACCGGTCCGCCCATTCCCTGGCCTTCGATACTGGTAACCCCACAGCCGCTGGCTCTAAGCGTTTCGACCAGCCCGTCACAATCCTTGCTGATGATTCTGATGATCACCTTGCCGATGGAGAGCAGCTGTTCTATGTACATTCCGACAAAATTACCGGTGGCAAACCCGGCTGCATACGCAAACATATACCCGATGTTGTCGAGGTTCTGCATAACCTGTTTCATGGCCAGAAGCCAGACAAGCACCTCGAAAAACCCGATGACAGGGGCCAGATATTTCAGCCTCTTGGAAATAAAGAGTATCCTGATGGTATCCAGACTGACATCTACTACCCGTGCTGAAAAGATCAACAGGGGGAGTACAACCCATGTATACATCTCCGGTGTCACTAATGATGTGATATTCATGACAACGCTTTCAATACCATACCACCATAAATGTCAACACTTATATAACAAAATAAAATCAGGAGGTTGCGAGGGTAGATTTAATCCTGTCCTGTGATTTTCAGCAGGTAAAAATTGTGGACTGTTTCACGCTGATTTTGTAAGAAAATTGCAATTCAAAATCTGGTTTCTTAACCTGGCGCGCAGCCCTTGCATCGCGAATTTCCCGATATTTATGTCGCACGTAAGTATTAATCCTTTGCGTGCAGCGTCACTCGGAGAATCTCACCGCGACGCCAGAGGCGCATGCGCGGTCCCCACGTGCCCGTACCGCGGCTCACGATGGCGGTCATGCCGGGTAACTCGTATTTGCCCTCCAGAAACGGATAGGAGCGTTGTACCAGATAACCAAAGGGCCAGATCTGACCTCCGTGGGTATGGCCGCTGAGCATCAGTCCTGCACCTTCAAGTGCCGCTCTCTCGACTTGCCAGGGTGTGTGCGAGAGAAGGATTGTTGCACCTGGTGGCCGATTTGCAAGTGCTCTTGCAAGGGGATCGCTCTTGCGCCCGTTTCGATGATTGTTGGTAAGGTCCTCGATGCCTGATATGATCAGACCGGGCCGGATTTCAACCCAGCGGTTGAGCAACAGCTGAAAGCCTGCGGTTTCTATCAGAAACAAGCCGGTATTGTCTGTGCCATGAAATTCGTGGTTGCCCGGAACGGCAAATACTCCCAGCGGGGCGGACAGGCCTCGCAGTGTTGGCAGGAGATCGTCCTGTGACACGCCGTGGCCCTCAAAGATATCACCAAGAAGAAGCACCAGGTCGGGATGCTGCTGCTGTACCTGGGCAACACGTTTTTCCAGCCATTTTTTACCGAGCTGTGAACCGAGGTGCAGATCCGACATGGCGACAAGCACTGTTCCGTCCAGATCACGGGGAAGGCCTGAAAGATTCACCTCGTATTCCTGCACAACCGGCGGTCTCATGCCCTGGACAAGGGCAATCATGGACAGACATCCTCCTATGAACAGGGCCGCACCGCGCATTTTCGGTGCCTGGCGAGGCAGGGCAAAGCCGAACCCGGTAATCAATTCTGCTATGATAAGACAGACAACGCACAGGAACAATATGGCCATCCAGGTCATGCCTGCAAACTCAAGAGATTGTGCTATGGCGCCTGTTCCTCGATGGCCGATAACCCGGCCGAAAAAGAATAATGCCCAGAGAATCAATCCGGCGCCGGCAAAGATTGTACGGGGGACATGACGGTTTAAAAGGGGAATCGAGTAGGCACGCCAGAATACATAAACATGCACCAGTGTAACAGCAAAGGTAAGGATGCTCCCGAACATGTCAAGCCAGTGTATGACACAGCTGTGTCACAAGTCAAGATATCGAGGATCTTCCATACAAGCCAAGGAAGTTTATTGCTTCAGGAACAAGGCCGTTGGTGCTGATGTGCAACAGTTGGTTGAATAGTATCGGATATTTTTATCCTCCATATTCTTACCCTCCTTGACAAACAAAGGCCCGGTCTTAACTTTAACAGCATCTATTTAAAGAAGTTCTATGAGGTTATGAATATAATGTTTTATCGAAAGCTATGGTTCTTATGGGATGTCATTATCCTGCGCGCTCTGCCTCATGGTGTTGTTTTGCATCAAGTCAAACAGCATCCTCTGTCCCTCCTCGTGTTTTTAACACTCTTTCTTAATCGAGGTTGCCGGATCTGGCGTATGTCTCTGAAGACCTATGATCTTCAGGAATCTTAGCTATGGCGCCTGATGCAAACAGTCTGACCCCCCCTGAGAGTGAAGCCGGGTGGTGGCTTCTTATGCTCTTGTCACGACCATTTGCTGCTATCGGGAGGGCGGTGATAGGCGGGATCGATAATTTAGGTGCTGCAGCCATTTTCCTTATTCTGGCATTGCTGAAGATCGTAAGGCCCAAGCAGTTATCCAGGATTATTCAGCAAGTTTATTACATCGGGGCACGGTCCGTGATGATCATCATGCTCGTCGGCCTGTTCACCGGTATGGTATTGGGCCTCCAATCGTATTACGCATTGAATAAGGTCGGCGCTGAAGGAGCGCTCGGCACCCTGGTATCCCTGACGCTGATCAGGGAATTGGGACCTGTTCTCGCAGCCATCATGATTGCAGCCAGGGCCGGGTCCGCCATCAGTGCAGAGATAGGCATTCAGCGTATCTCCGAGCAGATTGACGCGCTTCACACCATGCGCATTGACCCGCTCAGGTATCTTATCAGTCCAAGAATTGCTGCTGCTGTCATCAGCTTCCCCCTGCTAACCGCCATGTTTGATCTCGTCGGCATAATCGGGGGGTATATCTCCGGGGTACTGCTCCTGGGTGCGAATGCCGGCACCTATTTTTATCGTGTTCAAACCAGTCTTGACATGAAAGATATCTCCGACGGTTTCATCAAAGCCATTGTTTTTGCCGTCATCGTCGCCACTGTCTGCTGTTACCAGGGCTATTTCGTGCATATGCGCACAGATAGCCATGGGGCCAAGGCCGTCGGTCTTGCCACTACCTCGGCCGTTGTGATCTCCTGTGTTCTGATTCTGGTGTCGGACTATGTCGCGACCTCCCTTCTGCTGTAGAGAGAGCCATGGATACGCCATTGATTGAATTCAAGGATGTCACAAAGAGATTCGGATCCAAGACAGTCCTCGAAGGGGTAAACCTCAAGATATACGAGGGACAGGTCACGACCGTCATCGGCCTGAGTGGCGGTGGCAAGAGTGTTCTCCTCAAGCATATCATCGGACTGCTCAAACCCGATGAAGGGACCATTCTTTTCCGGGGCAAACCCTTTGCTGAAATGAAAAAGCACGAGATGACCGCCTCTTTTACCCGGATGAGCTACATGTTTCAAGACAATGCCCTGTTCGACTCCATGACCGTTTACGAAAATATTGCGCTGCCGCTGCGGGAAACAACGAAACATGGCAAAGCCGAGATAGACGCCAGGGTGATGGCCAGAATCGAACTGACGGAACTGGCCGACGCGGCCGACATGTTTCCTGCCGAACTCTCCGGTGGTATGCAGAAGAGGGTGGCCCTGGCACGTGCCCTGGTCACAGATCCTCAGATTGTCCTCTTTGACGAGCCCACTTCCGGGCAGGATCCTGTCAGGAAAAATGCAATCCTGAGCATGATCGCCCAGTACCAGAGAAAATTCGGTTTTACTGCGGTCCTGGTCAGCCACGAAATTCCGGATGTGTATTTTATCTCAAACCGTATTCTTGCGCTCTATGATAAAAGAATCATTTTTCAGGGCACTCCGGAAGAGCTTGATGAATTCGATCACCCTTTCAAAGACGAGGTCATCCTCAGCCTGGAAGGATTGCGGGATGAATTATCAGGCCTATACTCCAGGCGACTGTTCAATGTCATGTATCATGCGCAGCTGAAACATAAAACCATCGGGGAGACATACACCGTGGCTGTTTTTACCCTGTATATGCTGGATGACGTTGTAGAAGGTCTGGGCTACGAAGAGGCACAGAAGGTGATACATGCCATGGGGGTATACATCGATAAACACTTCGGCGCCATCGGGGGGTTTTCCACACGCCACGGCATCAATGAATTTGTGACGGTTCTCCCCTATTCGGATCTGGCTGAGGCTGAAGAAATCCTGAAGGTTTTTGTCACGGATCTCCAGGATGAGGGAATTCGTGACATTCGCCTCGGGGGCCGCAGGCGAGGGGTTTCACAGGAATGTATCGAGATAGCGATCCACGCCGGATTTGCCCAGGGCCAACCCATTACCGACATAGACGCCGTCATCGAATCTGCAAAATCTCAAAAAAAAGAAATAGGCAGGCTTCTGTGTTCCACAAAGGAGTAACTATATGAAAAAGTACACAATAGAAACTGCAGTAGGGATTTTTCTCGTTTTTGGTTTGCTCTGCATCGGGTACATGACGGTTACGCTTGGTCACGTTTCCATTCTCGGCGACAATTCCTACTCTCTTTTCGCTCCTTTCTCCACGGTAACCGGTCTGAGAGTCGGTAGCCTTGTGTATATGTCGGGCATTGAGGTCGGACGGGTGGAACAACTAGCCATCGATCAGGAAAACCAGAAGAGCGTGGTGGAAATGAGGATTCATAAGGGTATCAATGTTTATGATGATGCCATTGCTTCCATTAAAACCGAAGGACTGATCGGAGATATGCATGTCAGCATAGACCCGGGTGGCGGGGGTGCACTCCTTGAACCGGAAGGCATCATTACCGAGACGCAGCCGCCTCTGGATATCGCTGACCTCATCAGCAAGTATGTCTTCGGTGAGGTAAAGACGCCATAGCGAAAGTAAGATGAGGAGGGGTCTGTTATGAAAAGAAAATTGGCAGGTCTGGGAATCGTGATGATCTTTTTTTCTTTGCTTCCCGCATATGCCGACGCACCGCTCTCCACGGTTCAGGCAAATGTCGACAAAATACTTGAAGTGCTCCGTGATCCGTCTCTCAAGGCCGATTCGGCCAAAGAGATCAAGAAAGAAAGACTTCGGTCTATCTATGCAAGCATGTTCGATGAAGTCGAACTCTCGAGGCGTACCCTGGCAAGGAACTGGAACAAGCTGAATACCGAAGAGCGCCGCGAATTCGTCGAGCTCTATCAGCAGGTGCTGGAAAAGGCTTATATCGATAAAATCCTTTCCTACACCAACGAAGAAATCGCTTATGAGAGGGAAACCAGGCTCACGGAAAATCAGGTGGAGGTGCAGACGGTAATCATCACCTCGTCAAAGAAAATCCCTATTTCCTATCGTGTTATCTTAAGCGGTGGCACCTGGAAAGTATACGACGTCATTATTGAGAATGTAAGTCTGGTCCTGAACTATCGAACCCAGTTCAACACCATCCTGGAGAAGAATACACCTGAAGGGCTGCTGGAAATCCTGAGGGAGAAGGTGAAAGCACATTAGGACCACCTGCCGGCAGCGGGAAAAGGAGCCAAAGATTGTATACGCATCTCCTCCATGATGAACGCGGAAAAGGTTGTATCCATGCCTTGAAACAGTACTCATGTCTGATAGCACTGTTCACTCTTTTTGCCGGAGGCTTCGTCCACAGTCCTGCACGGGCCTCGAGCACAAACCCTTCACTTTCAACCCTTTCCTCCCGGCAGGCCTCGGTTGACTCCAAGGAGGAGCAAAACCCTGTGAACCCCCCGGAGATATCCGTAAGACAAGAAGGCGTAGTCGTCGAGGGGAAAGACAAGCCCGATTCTCTGCAGAATCAGACAGGGGGCATGGATGAGTATCTCGGTGATTACACGGGCGAAGAAGAACCGGCAATAACCATTGCAGACCCTTTCGAGCCGTTCAACCGGGCCATGTATCACTTCAACGACAGGCTCTACTTCTGGGCACTTAAACCAATATCGCAGGGCTATGGTAAGATCGTGCCCGAGTTCGCACGGGTAAGCGTCCAGAATTTCTTCTATAATCTCAGGTTTCCGGTCCGCTTTGTCAGCTGCCTGCTCCAGGCAGACTTCAAATCCTCCGCACAGGAGCTTGGCCGTTTCACCATCAACACCCTCTGGGGTATCGGGGGACTCTTTGATCTTGCCTCCGACAAGAAGCTGAACTTACCCAAGAATAATGTAGACCTGGGACAAACGCTCGGGGTTTATGGTGTCGGGCACGGTTTCTACATTGTCTGGCCCATAGTGGGGCCCTCCAGTGCCCGGGATTCGGTAGGGCTCGTCGGTGATTATTATTTGTATCCCGTTTCCTATATTCGACCCTGGTACACCTGGATGGCAATCAGAGGATATGAGGTGGTGAACTATACATCGCTGAGTATCGGTGATTATGAGTCTCTCAAAGAGGCTGCCATTGATCCCTACGAGGCTATACGCAATGCCTATGCTCAGCATCGGCAGAAGCGACGCGAAGTTGGGGGAATTAAAAACGGGCAATCCGGTACCCCAGGGGAACAGCGAGAAGATGCAGGCGGGCAGCAATAGGATTTATATGATACTCAAAACAGGAGCGTGGATGTCAAAATCACTGAAGATCATCCTATATGCCATCGTCGGGCTCATTGGGCTGCTCATCCTCATCGCTGTTGTCCTGTTCTTTGTTGACACCAGTGTTTACAAACCCAGGTTGGAAAGGGCGGCCTCCGAGGCCTTGGGGATGGAAGTCCGCATTGGCGGCCGACTGGGAATCGCTTTGTTTCCGGGCGTGCATGTCAGGCTTGATGATGTGCACATCCGGAATCGGGA
>CAYRCP010000097.1:0-6949 GCA_964422755.1 uncultured Bacteriovoracaceae bacterium
ACCAGAGGGACAAGGACGTTATCTGTATCTACTGTGCCATCGGCAAGCAGAGTTCCGATGTGGCGAAATCGATTGCAGTGTTAAAGGAGCATAATGCCCTTAATTACTCGGTGGTCGTCGTGGCAGCGGGTGAAGAACCGCCGGGGCTCCAGTTTGTCGCCCCTTATACCGCCACCTCCATCGGGGAATATTTCATGGCCAGGGGCCGTGATGTGCTCGTAGTGTATGATGATCTGACACGGCATGCCAGGGCGTATCGTGAACTTTCCCTGCTGCTGCGCCGCCCCCCCGGCAGAGAGGCGTATCCCGGCGATATTTTCTATATCCATTCCCGTCTCCTCGAGCGCTCTACCCATCTGCGAAAAGAATACGGCGGCGGTTCACTGACCTCGCTTCCCATCATCGAGACCGAGGCGCAGGACATATCATCCTATATCCCCACAAACCTCATCTCCATTACCGACGGACAGATTTATCTGTCTCCCGGACTGTTCCAGAAAGGAATCCTGCCCCCGGTTGATGTAGGCAAATCGGTCTCACGGGTCGGGGGAAAGGCCCAGTTGCCGGCGTACCGTTCCGTGGCCGGCGACTTGCGCATAACCTATTCGCAGTTTGAAGAGCTGGAGAGCTTTTCCCGGTTCGGGACGAGACTCGATGAACATACCCGGGCAAGACTCGAACGCGGGTGGCGGGTGCGTGAGATCCTGAAGCAGCCGCAGTATAAGCCCCTGGCCGCCTCGGAACAGATCGCCGTTCTTCTTGCCGTCATCGGCGGGATTCTCGACAACACCCCGGTGGATCAGATCGCAGACGCTGAAACGAGAATCCGTTCAAATATCACCAAACACCTCTCGGATCTGTGCGCCAGGATAGAATCCGGCGGAAAACTCACCATGGATGACCACAACGCCATGCTGAGAATTGCCGGGCAAGCTATGGGCATTGCGGTGGAAGCGGATTATGCAGACTATTGAATCGCTGAAAAAAACGATAAAGAGCACCGAAGACCTTCTGTCCGTGGTGAAAACCATGAAGGCCCTGGCTGCGGTGAGTATCCGTCAATATCAGAAGGCGGTGGAGTCCCTGGCAGAATATAACGCAACCGTAGAGATGGGACTGCAGATCGTGCTGAAAAAAAAGCAGGACGATAACGTGCTGATCAAGACGCTGCCGATTAACCGCATCGGGGCTATTATTTTCGGCTCTGATCAGGGTCTGTGCGGCCAGCTCAACGCACTAATGGCGTCATATGCACTGGAGAAGATGGACTCTCTGGGCGTCCCCATGGGGGAAAGAACCGTACTCATAGTAGGTGAACGGGTCAGGGATCATATCGAAGAAGCAGGCCAGGGCCATTGTGAATGCCTTCCTAATCCCGGCTCAATAGCGGGTATCACCCCCATGGTCCAGGAGATTGTAATGATCCTTGAAGAGTGGCATTTCAATCAGCAGATCAACCATATCTACCTGTTCTATAACCAGTACCTCTCCGGAGCCAACTATAAACCCTCCTCTGTCCATCTTCTGCCTGTTGACCAGGCCTGGCTCGAGAACCTGCAGAACAGAACATGGGAGTCGAGGACACTGCCCATGTTCACCATGGAATGGGATGCCCTGTTTCTCTCGCTCATCCGCGAATATCTCTTTGTCTCGCTGTACCGCTCCTTTGCCGAATCTCTGGCCAGTGAAAATGCCAGCAGGCTGGCTGCAATGCAGAGCGCAGAAAAAAACATCAGCGAGCGTCTCGATGAGATCTATCTGCAATTCCACCGGCAACGCCAGATGAATATCACTGAAGAGCTCCTTGATATCGTCGCAGGCTACCAGGTCTTGCTCTGATGGTACCGGAATCAGCCGGGCATTCCACCTGAAATGGATGAGAACGATACAAAGATGATTCACATATATTAACAACAGCAGTGTTATGATTTGCATAATTGAGAGTTTTATGATAAGTATTTCATACTTCGAGTGAAAGATCTGTCTTTTTTTGCTGCCGATAAAGAGGACATCATCTTTTTCTTGAAGACAAACATTGGAAGCCTAAGCATCTAAAATAAGGTTATTTTTAACATAACCATATTTTATCCGATGATATACAAAAAAAATATAATCTTAAACTTATGAGGTGACACCTATGACATGGGAAAGACAACTGGAAGAAAGTGCTCGTACAATTAAGGACATAGCATCGTACATCCCTCTTTCTCCAAAGGAAAAGAGAAAGCTGGTGGGCGTTGTGGAAAGACATCCTGTGTGTATACCGTCTTACTACATGTCTCTCATCGACAAGAATGACCCCAACGATCCGATCCGGGCAATGGCCGTTCCCTCCCTGGATGAATTAAACCTCCATGGGTCATACGACACCAGCGGAGAGAAGGATAACACGAAAATGCCCGGGCTTCAGCACAAATACTCACAGACAGCCCTGGTCCTGACCACCAACCGCTGCGCCATGTACTGCAGGCACTGTTTCAGAAAGAGGATGGTGGGTCTTTCGGACCATGAACTGCTGCAGCGGTTTGATGAAGCCGCAGAATATGTGAAGAAACACCGGGAGATCAATAATGTCCTTATTTCAGGCGGGGATGCGCTGGTGCTGCCTACCGCTATCATTGCGAGATTCCTCGAGATGATCTCTGATATCGATCATCTGTCCTTCATCAGGTTCGGGACGAGAATACCGGTTACCCTGCCGGACAGGATCATTGAGGATACTGATCTTTTGAACCTGCTGAAAAAACATTCGCGTGCAGACAGAAGAATCTATATCGTGTCACAGTTCAACCATCCCCGGGAGATAACCGAGAGGTCTACCGAGGCAATCGACAGCCTTATACGAGCAGGCGTTATTGTGAATAATCAGACGGTCCTCTTAAAAGGGGTGAATGACAACCCGGAATGCCTCGCCTCACTGCAGAATTCACTGGTGGGTGTCGGGGTGAATCCCTACTACGTATTCCAGTGCCGGCCGGTCAAGCGGGTGATGCACCATTTTCAGGTTCCGCTGCACAATGCGTATGAAATCGTAGAGGCATCAAAAAGGATGCTCAATGGACACTCAAAACGGTTCAAATTCATCATGTCCCACAAGAAGGGTAAGATCGAGATCGTAGGAAGAAACGGCAGCGAAATCTACTTCAAGTTCCATCAGGCCCGCAACCGGAAAAATACCGGAAAATTCTTCAGCAGGCAGATTCCTGTGGGCGCAGGATGGCTCGACGATTATTGAGAAGGGCCCGATCAGGTGAATAGGCTGTTAGGCTGTTAGGAAAACGAGACTTGGGGAGCATGATCTTAGGGCCAGAGGTGCAGAGGGCCAAAGGGCCAAAGTGTTTGGAATATTCTGGAAGCTCGGGATCTGAGGCACAAAGGCACAAAGTGTTTTTTGCAGGACTTGGGGAGCAGGATCTTAGGGACAAAGGTGCAAAGGGCCAGAGGGCCAAAGTGTTTTTGCAGGACTTGGGGCTCATGATCTTAGGGACAAAGGCTATAGGCTGATGTCTTAGGCAATTAGGCTGTAGGGATTTAGACTGTTAGGAAAAGACGATTAGAAAGAAGCCAGGAGACGGGAGATAGAACGTAGGGATTCAGCAATGCTCACCTAACAGCACCCCAAGGGCATTTCTTTCAGGGCACCTTCAGCCTAAACACCTACAGTCTAAAAAGGTCATTCACTTATGGTACGGTTCGTTATTCAATATGGTAAATGCCCGGTAGACCTGTTCAAGGAGCATTGTCCTGATCAACTGGTGATTAAAGGTCATGCCTGAAAGAGAGAGCTTAAGATCGGCTTTCTCTACCACCTCGCGGTCAAAACCGGTGGGACCGCCGATATAGAAAAACAGATGCTTTTTGCCGCTCACAAGGGATTGCCCGAGAAAACCTGCAAAATCCTCGGAGTTCATGGACCTGCCGTCCGGGGTCAGGACAATGTGCATTCCGTCCCGACTCTGCGGTTTCAGGGTTTTTGCCTCGATAATCTCTACGGGTACGTATCGTGAAATCCGCTTTTTATAGTCATCGAGGAGTTCTGAGAGAGGTCCTTTGAAGGTTTTCCCCGAAAAGCAGAAAACCAGTTTCACCCCATAATCCTTTTTGCATTGAGCCACATGCCTTCCATGTCATAGTACTGCCGGAGTTCATCCTGGAAGATGTGGATCACCACATCGAAGTAGTCCAGGAGGACCCAGCGTCCCTGGTCAATACCTTCAGACCCGAAGGGCTTGCCCAGTTCTTTTATTACATGCTCGGCCATGGCCTTTATCTGCCGGTCCGACATCCCTGTACATATGATGATATAGTCTGAAAACGAGCATGATTCTCTCACATCCAGCACCACAACATTGGTCGCCTTTTTTTCCTCTAAAGCCTGAACTGCCCTGTTCCACAAGGGTTCCATTTATACGTACATCCTTTCTTCCCTGATATATTCTTCCACCTTGTCGGGCACCAGATAGCGTATTGATTTACCCGCCTTACACATGGCGCGTATTGTGGAAGAAGAAATATCCAGCGGGGTTACATCGACAAACACGATCTGCTTGCCGTCACCATTGATAAATCCCTTATCCGTTTCATGATACTGCGCAGCATGCTCGCCTATGACCTCTTCCAGCCGGGGCCTTTTTGCATGGGGCCTGGACATCACCGCAAAATGCGTCAGGCCAAAGAGTCTGTCTTTTTCAAACCACATCAGGATATCATTGAATGCATCCTGGCCCAGGATAAAATAGGGGGTCGCGTTACAGGTCCGGCGAATATGTTCGATTGTCCGTATGGAGTATGAATTCCCCCCGCTGTCCACCTCAAAAGAAGAGAGTTCGAAGTTGGGGTTGTCGGCAATGGCAACCCGTACTATCTCCAGGCGCTTGTGACCGGCCACATTATCGGCAAGGTCTTTGTGGGGAGGAAGGTATGAGGGCACGAAGATGATCTTTTCGAGTCCCAGGCTCATCCTCACCTCTTCTGCGACCCGCAGATGCCCCAGGTGAACAGGGTTGAATGTTCCGCCGAATATTCCCAGCCTCATTGCCTGATCTGGCCGTCTCCAAAGCAGATAAACTTTTGTATGGTGAGATCTTCGATACCCATAGGGCCGTACGCATGTATCTTCGATGTAGAGATTCCCACCTCGGCTCCCAAACCGAACTCTCCGCCATCCGAAAACCGTGTAGAGGCATTCACGAGCACCGTGGACGAATCAACCTGGCGCAAAAAATCCATGGCCCGGGTATAGCTCTCGGTAATAATGGACTCGGTATGGTCGGATCCATACTTTTCTATATGATCTATGGCTTCGTCCAAGCCATCGGTGACCTTGATCGCGAGGATAAGGTCTAAAAACTCCTCATACCAGTCATCCTCGGTTGCTTGCCTGATACCGGGCACAATCGCACGGGTCTTTTCACACCCTCGTATTTCCACACCATCTTTGTGGAACAGTTCCACCATCTTCGGAAGAAACTCTGGGGCTATGGCAGAATCCACGAGAAGCGTCTCCATGGAATTGCATACCCCGGGCCGCTGCACCTTGGCATTGAGACAGATAGGATACGCCTTTTCGAGATCGGCATCCTTGTCTACAAAGATATGACAGACCCCTTTGTAGTGCTTCAACACGGGGATCAACGAGTTTTCCACCACGGTCCTGATCAGACTCTCTCCTCCGCGGGGGATAATGAGATCGATGTATTCTTCGAGTCTCAGCAGGTCTAAGACTGCTTTTCTGTCCGTGACCGGCATGAACCCGATTACATCCGGGTCAATTCCCGAGGAGCTCAGCGATTGCCGCAGAACCTCTGCAATTGCCTTATTGGAATTAAATGCCTCCGAACCGCCCCGCAGGATAACGGCATTGCCTGATTTCAGACAGAGACCTGCTGCATCGGCAGTGACATTGGGCCGGGATTCGTAGATAATGCCCACAACTCCCAGAGGGATACGCATCCTGCCCACCATGAGTCCATTGGGCCTTCTTGTCATGTCGGAAATCTTGCCAACGGGATCGGGGAGCTCTGCGATCTCTTCCAGGGCACGAGCCATACCTTCGATAACTGAGCTGCTCAAGGTCAGCCTGTCGATCATGGCAGGACTCAGATTATTCTCCAGCGCATGGTCCAGGTCTTTCCTGTTTTCGCCCTGCAGGTACTCCACGTTATCCCGCAAGGCGGCCGCCATACCCGCAAGTGCTTCCGCCTTGTCCGACGTAGAAAGATTCATGAGGGTCCTTGAAGCACGTTTTGCATTGCGTGCAAGAGAGACGATCATTTCTTTACTCACTGGCCCAACTCCTTTTTCAAGATCATATTGTTTCTATGGACGACTTCCGCATCGCATTCATACGCAAGTATGGTACAGACATCCCTGGTCTTTGCCCCCTTCACCCTGTCGATCTCATCAGACGTGAAATTGCTCAGACCCACAGCGATCACCTCGCCGGAGTGTTCTTTGATCTCAACCGGATCACCCGCCCGGAAGTTTCCCTCTACCTTCACAACCCCGCACGGCAGGAGGCTCTTCCCCTTGTTGATGAGCATCTGCGCAGCACCGCTGTCGATAATCACCTCGCCTTTGGGCCGTGTGACAAAGCTGATCCAGTGATTTTTCTGGGTGAGTCTTCCCTTTTGTCTCGCATGAACAAACGTTCCGACCTCCTGGCCTTTTAACACAGCGCTTATTACCTGCGGGATATAGGCGGACGTAATGACAGTGGGCACACCAAGCAGTGAAGCATGGTAGGCGGCCTCAAGTTTCGACTTCATCCCCCCTCTTCCCATATCGCCGGCATCCCCGCCGAATTCTTTGATATCTTTGGGCTTGATCTCCTTGAACTCGCCGATCATTTCAGCCTGAGGGTTTTTTCGGGGATCGTCAAGGTAAACGCCCGGGGTATCCGTCAATATTATCATTGCCTGCGCCTGAACCAGCGGCACAATCATGGCTG
>CAYRCP010000098.1:0-6895 GCA_964422755.1 uncultured Bacteriovoracaceae bacterium
TATGGAAGAAATACTATTGAGCAACAAGGTAACGGTTCTGGTGGAGGACAAGACAGTCGTCCTTTCCGGAGATTTATACATGATGCATTTCGAGTTTACCATGATGGTGGACCTTGACGAGGATGATACGGAACTCAGGCGCTACTGCACAGGGGACAAGTTGAAGTCTGTGAGTGTGTTCAAGAAGCCTGCTGTTCATGAGAGAGACCTGGAAGAGGTCCGCTCGTCCATGAAGAATTCATACCTCTCGACGAATTTGCCCTACCTGAAACATCCCGATTTCGTCAGCCGCTTCAAGGCAAAGATGCTGAAGGATTTCCAGGATGAGGAGGAAAAGGAACGCCGCGCGAATGGGTAACCTCACCCCCATGATGCAGCAGTACCTGGATATCAAGAAAGACTATCCGGACACGATCCTCTTTTACCGCATGGGGGATTTCTATGAGATGTTCCTCGACGATGCGGTGCGGGCATCGAAGATCTTAGGGATCGCAC
Organism: uncultured Bacteriovoracaceae bacterium; assembly: GCA_964422755.1. Lineage (GTDB taxonomy): Bacteria > Desulfobacterota > Desulfomonilia > UBA1062 > UBA1062 > DSAD01. Next base: position 496 of record CAYRCP010000098.1, read on the forward strand.
TGACGACACGGGACAAGGGCAAGGAAAATGCGGTGCCCATGTGCGGCTTTCCCTATCATGCTGCCAGCGGCTACATATCCCGGCTCATAAAGCTCGGCAACAAGGTGGCGATCTGCGAGCAGGGGGAGATAAAGCCCGGCGCAAAAGGCCTGGTGCATCGTGAGGTGGTCCGTGTCATCACACCGGGCCTTATTGTAGAGGACGACCAGCTCACCGGTGAGATGGCAAACTACCTCATGGCGGTATGCGCCGATGGCAGGAAAGAGCTCTACGGCATTGCGTTTATCGATATATCCACCGGCGACTTTCGGGTGACCGAGGTGACAACGCGGCAGGATTTTGAAAACGAGATGCACCGGATTTCGCCGAGTGAAATTATTGCTTATAATTCCGACGAGATCCCGGACGGATTTTACGTAACAAAGCGTGATGTTCCCATGGAACGGGACAGAGCGAAAGATCTGCTCACTGCACACTTCAAGACCCTTGGCATAGAAGGCCTCGGGCTCAAGGGGCATGATATGGCATTGAAGGCATCGGGCATGGTGCTGGATTATGTCGGCAGCACCCAGAAAAAGGTGCTCTCACACATCATTTCCCTGCGGTTCTACAATCCCGGCAAGTATATGATCCTCGGGGCGAATGCAAAGCGCAACCTCGAACTGTTCGAGTCCATCTCCGGTGATGATTCGAGTACGCTGTTTCGAATGATGAACCGTACCAACACACCCATGGGTGCCCGGTTGCTTGCAGACTGGCTTGCATTTCCGCTCATGGACACTGCTGAGATCGAAGAGCGGCTGGATGCTGTGGAGGAACTTACCCGTCATGCCGATCTGCTGGAGAGCCTGCGGGATCTTCTGGATGAGATCCCTGATCTCGAACGTATCGTTGGGAGAATTTCTACCGGGGCGGCATCACCCAGGGACATCATCTCGCTGGCGGACGGCCTCGATCATGTTCCGGCAATGAAAGAGTGTGCCTGTGATTGCCGATCTGCCATGCTCAAAGCCCTGGCCGACGGATTGAATCCCTTGGACGAGGTAAGGACAAAGATCCACAGCACCATTGTGCCGGAGCCTCCCGGCAAACTCGGTGATGGCGGCGTGATCGCCCCACATGTCGATAAAGAGCTGGACGAACTCAGGCTGCTGAGAAAGGATTCGCGGCAGTGGATAGCATCGCTGGAAACCCAGGAGCGGGAGTCAACAGGCATCAATACGCTGAAGATCGGATATAACAAGGTCTTTGGCTACTATATTGAGATCACCAAAGCCAATGCCGAAAAGGCGCCGGAAAACTATATCCGCAAACAGACGCTGGTCAATGCGGAACGGTTCATTACCCCGGAACTCAAGGAGTACGAGGCAAAGCTCCTGGGTGCCCAGGATGCCATTGCGGCAATAGAGATGCGGATATTCAATGAAGTGCGGGATTATCTCCTGGGATTTATCCCTGATCTGAAAAATACGATTGTGGCCGTTTCCTGTATGGATGTAATCGCGTCGCTGGCATGGATGGCCCTGGAAAACGGGTACAAGAGACCGCTGGTAACTGCAGGCAGGGATATCAGCATACGTTGCGGCCGGCATCCGGTAGTGGAAAAGGTGCTCAAGGCCGGCGAGTTTGTACCGAACACCTGCATGTTTGACGGCAAGCGCGATACGGTTCATATCATCACCGGCCCAAACATGGCGGGCAAGTCTACATTCATGCGGCAGATTGCCCTGATTGCCATCATGGCACAGATGGGCTCGTTTGTTGCAGCCCAGCAGGCAACCATCGGTATCGTCGACAGGATATTCACCAGGGTGGGCGCCCTGGACAATCTCTCTGCCGGGCAGAGCACATTCCTGGTGGAGATGAGCGAGACTGCCGAGATCCTGAACAATGGAACGGAGAACAGCCTCGTTATCTTAGACGAGATCGGCAGAGGCACCTCCACCTATGATGGTATGGCTCTGGCGTGGGCAGTTGCCGAATACCTGGACCAAAGGAATATCAGAACATTTTTTGCCACGCATTACCATGAACTGGCAGACCTTGCGCGCAGGCACAAAGGGATCAAGAATTTCCATATGGCAGTGGAAGAGAGCGGACATGACGTGGTCTTCCTGCGGGAGGTGAAGCGGGGGGCTATCGGCAGAAGCTACGGAATTTATGTGGCACGTCTTGCAGGCATCCCCGATGAAGTAGTGGAAAACGCACGGGTCATCCTTGCCAATATCGGCAAAAAGGCCAAGCAGGTCCCGACAATTTATCACGAAGCCCTGGTGCAGGGCTCCCTTTTTGAAAACAACCATTCGCACATTCTTACAGAAATCCTCGAAACAGATCTCGAAAATCTCAGACCCATCGATGCGCTCAATCTTCTCTATGCACTTAAAAAGAAGATTGTTGACGCAGATTAAAGATCTCCCCCCCTTTTTCCGAATACATCAGTATAGAGAGGTCCGTATGAGAAGAGACATTGATGCGAGAGCACTTGCACGGAAATGCGGCATGCCGTACATAGATATCGAGAATGAGACCCCTGACAGCAGATGTCTGGAATTGTTGAAAGAGGTTTTTGCCAAAAACTATAACAGCCTGCCGGTGCGCTTTCTCAATGGCGGGGTATTGGTAGCCATTGGTGATCCTATGCAGAAAGAGCTCATCGATACGCTGGCCTTTCACATGGGGAAAAAGGTCTATCCTGCACTTGCTGAAAGAGATGCGATATTCAAGGCCATCCACACCTATTATTCAGGCCCGCCGGCCCCCCCTGCACAGACCAAAGAGAACGCTCAACCGGTAAAAGAAGCCGAGAGGGACAGCCGGATTGTCTCCATTATCTCCAACAAGGGCGGCGTAGGCAAGACCCATACCGCTACAAACATTGCCAAGATTATCGCGGAAAGCGGCAAAAAGGTGCTGCTTATCGATGCAGACCTTGGGAATGCGGATATCTCGAACAAACTCGCACTGTTCCCGGAATATACGTTGTATGATTTTCTCCTGGGCGATGTGGCGCTGGAGAAACTGACAGAACATACCTCCTTTGGTTTTGATCTCATTGGAGGGAGTTCCGGGGAATTCAAGCTTGCCAATATCAATTATGTCCAGCGGTCCAAGTTTATCCGGAACTTCAGACAGATCAGCAAGGATTATGACTTCACCATTTTCGACCTCAGTGCCGGAATCAGCTCCGTTGTTATGGATTTCGCACTGGCCTCGGACGAGATTATAACCATTACCACACCACAGGATATCATTGCCGGATATGCCTGCATAAAGGCATCATTCCAGCGGTTTAAACATATTGAAGAACAACTGCTGAAAAAAGTGGAGTTCTACGAACCCAGGAAGGTGTTTAAGCCGTGGATCATCATGAATCAGATTACTAACTTAAAGCAGGGGATTTTTCTGTATAACAGGATCTGTCAGACGGCTGACGAGAGGGTCAACAACATGGAATCCACGTTTTGCGTCAAACCGGAATACCTGGGCGGAATTCTCTATGACAGGGAGAACTTCAAAAAGGCGGAGATGCAGAGAAAACCGGTGACGAGTGTCAGTGCGAGAAGCTATTCCTCCCAGTGTATGGAGTATGTGAGCAAGAATATCCTGGAGAATCCGGAACTGAGGACCTATGACCAGCAATTGAAGACAGGACTTGGGCGCTTTGCCATGATCTTTGGCCTTGAGGGATGATATTTCTTAAGTCCACAGAAAAACTATCAATAGTAATATGGAGCTCAAATGCGAAAAGCAACTGCGAAGACGATTTCAGAGTATAAAGAACAGCGTATAGAAAAGTGGGACGATGTAAGACCGGTGGTTATCTATTTTGCCGGCGAACGGTTTGTCGTTGAATATGATGTGCATTATGATCCGGTATTGACCCCTGTGGTTGCCATGGTTCATTCATACCTCGGGAATATCAACCTGACACAGATAGACAATTGAGAATGAGGAGTTTCCTCGGGAAGAACTTCCTCCCCAGGGAGAAGATCAGCATAGCTTAACAGAAAAACAAGCAATAAAACATGTAATGAAATGTTAAATGCGGCAAATGTCTTGATAATCCCGAATCTTTTCTTTATTAATGAGTAGCATATGCGCGTAGGCAAGATCGATGCAAAGAAAAAGGTTCTCGTCATAGACGATGATGAGGGTGACTGCTGTCTCGTTGAAGATGTCCTTGCAGAGGACAGTATCGAGGTAGTCAAGGCCATCGGCGGCGAGAAGGGGATCCGGATCCTCGCCGAAGAGGAATTCCCCGTTGTCATCACTGACTTGAGGATGCCGGATATCGACGGGATGGCGATTATCGATTTTATTCGAAAACGCCAGATGGATTCTCTTATCGTGGTCATTACCGGCTACGCAAGTATTGACAGCGTGATCGACGCACTCCGTGCAGGAGCGTATGACTATATCATCAAACCCTTTGGAACGGATCTTCTCAGGTTTACCGTCAAGCGTGCCTTTGATTACATAGCGCTGAGGGATGAGCAGGACAGGGTGAAGTTTTTTGAGATGGTTGCGCAGCTCGCGACCACCACGGCGCATGAAGTGTTTCAGCCGCTTACCGTGGTTATGGGCGAGGCGAAAGGCATCTACAAGGATGCACAAGATAATGCAATCAAAGGCCAGGCTCAGCAGATCCTCGAAGAGTCCCGTAAGATCCGGGACGTGGTCCGCAAGATGGACAACCTGCACGATTACGTGCTCAAGACATTCCCCGGCGGTCACGCCATAATCGATATCGAAAAGGGTTCCTCTAAATAAAGACAACTGTCTTGTGAGAAGTACATGGCACCTCTTCTGATGAGGCAGGTATACCAACCAGGTGGTGGGCCGGGTTTTTCCGCTGCAGCGGATGAAGGTGCAGACATGGCTATGAAGGTCCTTATCCTCACTCTCGTCGCCCTGATCGCTCGAGGGAATACTGCCTTCGCCGAGAGATTCGTACCCGGCAGCCCTCAGAGCGCATCCGTGAAGATCATCTTCAACCAGGAGCGAATCAATGCCTGTTACGTCTTCATCGATGCCAGAACAGAGCAGGAAAGAAAACGGGACAATAAGCGGGGCATGCCCAGCGGGCCGCCGATAGTGTTTTTTCAGGGGCATGCCCAGAGGCCGTCCGATTTATACGCATTTACCTCGTCTCTGGCCAAGATGAGTAAATCCGGGATTGTGATTGTCCCGGTGAGCGATACCCCGTATGGCAAAGACGATGCCTGGCGAGGAGATGACGGCAAAGAGGTAATCCTCATGGAGTTGGTGCGGTGGGTGCTCGCATCAAAGGGGTTTGAAGTGAAAGGGTATTCGCCGCTGTGTCCTTATGAGGTATTGATCGACGGCGCTCCTGCTGGTGATGGAAAAGGAATGATCTCCACCTCCCTGGTGGCGGTGGGCTGGTCTCATGGAGGAATTCTTGCGAGACGGTTTGCCCATGCATATCCCGGTTCGGTTACCGGCCTTGCACAGATCTGCCCTGCAGGATACGAACACTGGGACACCTTGAAGCTTACCCTGAGATTCATGGGCGAGTCGATGAGGCTCTCCAGGTTTACCCGGCCAGGTTCCAGAAAAGCTGCGGCGCGTTCCGCCTGGGGGTTTACCCGGGGGATGGCCGGTGATTTCTTCAGGTCCATTTCCGCTGCCGCCCTTGAGCGCAATCCCGCGAAAGTCTACCGTACGGGCAGGGACATACAGGATTGCAGCCTGTACTGCGATAGTGCCGTCATGAGTGTCGAGCGACTGGATCGTATCGTGGTGATCTTTGCGTCGGATGATACGTGCATGGATGTGAAGAAGCTTATGCGATGTTCTGATCCGGAAGACATAACCCAGGAACAAAAGAATGTGTTCTGGGAAACATTCTACCGCGATGAAACCCGGCTGGACGTACAACGGACATTCAAGGTGCTGCCGGGAACACACCTTGCTCCGGTTACACACAGCACTCTCTATGCCCGGACAATACTTGAACACCTTGCTCAGATGAACAATTTATAATATGGGATAGGACCAGGAAGATTATGATGAAAGAATATATCCGCTGGCCATTGATAGCCCTGATGATCATCATCTTGATGGTTTTGTACAACTGGGCAAAGGCCCTTGACCTCCATGAAGTAGACAAGGTGTATGACGGTGACACGATCGCCCTGGATGACGGGAGGAAGATACGCCTCATCGGTGTCGATGCCCCGGAAGTCGCCTCCCCGTATTCCAAGGAAGAACCGTTTGGCAAGCAAAGCAAACGCCACCTTAAAAAGCTGCTTTACGGGAAGAAGGTCTATATCAAGCTCGACGCTACCCAGTTTGACAAATACGGAAGAACCCTGGCATATGTGTATGCGGACGATGTGTTGATCAACGGCCGCATGATCAAGGATGGCTGGGCCCG
>CAYRCP010000099.1:0-6838 GCA_964422755.1 uncultured Bacteriovoracaceae bacterium
CCCCACATACCGGGAATACGCAAAAGAATATGCCAGGCAGGCAATGTCTTTTGATCAGAGTTTTTATGATGCACTCCATAGGGAGAAGAGGTACAAGGAATAGGGTATAAGGTCCAAGGTATTAGGGTTTAAGTTTTAGGGAGAATCTTGTTTATTCTTTTAATGATGATGCTTACAAAGTCTTGTTCTTTTCCTTTGTGCCTGGGATCTCGGCCCCCTCTGTTTGCTATTCATCCCCTCTGGTTTTTGTGGTGCTGCGGGGTGGTTCATTAAATATCAAGTACCTGGTTTCGGAAAGGCCTTCCACAATCCTGATTCCACAGTATGGTCATTTACGCTTGAATCTACCCGGTAATAAAACGCGGTTGTCTTGGCAGCTGAGGAACCCGATCCTGTCGGTGGGGCGCCGGTACGACGCAGAGTCATGCCTACACTGGCTCCATCCACATAACTGCCTGCCGGCATCCTGTCCGAAACATCTATCCTGGTGTCTTCTGTCCACGTGGAACCGCTCACAATGGTGTCGAATTGCGGGGAGATAGCCTCGCCCGCACTTTCAGCAAGGTAGAAATCCTGATTAAAAATCCGTTCGTTTCCAACGATCTTTGTCTCAATATATGATGATCTCATCAATGTTGTGCCAAGGGCCATGGATGCGAGTAAGAATAACATGACCATGACAAGTATCATGCCCTGATTGTCTGTTTGTATCTTCATTTATCGTTTCCCCTGTTTACAATCTCTCAAGTGATCTTATTGCGTTGTTGATCTCATAAGATTCGTGGCAACACGGTGATTGATGTTCTTTTCCATCCAGCTGACAACGATCTGCACCTGGCGGGCATTGACACTCGCCCCTAAAGCAGTGGTATTGACGGTCCATGCAAGGTCGTAGTTCACTCCCTGATGGGACGAGGTTCCTCCATTATGGGTCCCCAGCGTAAGATCGGCATGGTCAAGATTCAGCCCTCGCAGATATTCCACCTGGGAGTCCACGATATTGAGGGTGTTGGTCATCTGCATACTGAAACTGTTTCCCATGATGGCGCTCTGCTGCATCTTGGCAACCCCGAGAGAACCCAGGGCAAATATCAGGATAGAGATCACCACTTCAATCATAGTAAACCCGCTATTGTTTCTTATATCGTTCATGCCATCACCTCAACCCTCACAGCTATATCCCCTGGTTCCTGAGCTTGAGCCTCTTTGTCATGGCCCGGGAGATAAACTGGTTGGTTTCCGGGTCTCTCCTGTCACTCTGTACCCGTATACGTATCTCCACGTCCCTGACATCACTGGCCTCGGCAGCGGTCAGAAAGGCGCCACCTCCGCTGGTAGGGGGGATAGTGACATTGTTTCTATCATAGTACACAAAGCCGAGCGTGGTCACATTCTGCACAAGGGTGATGCCGTTTCTCTGAATGTCCGTGCCGCTCAGTGCGAAGGCAACCTGTTCATCGGGATTTATATCTGAGGTATCTCCGTCCTCGTTCAGATCCATGGTAAAAGAGAGAGAGAACGGACCACTTTCACTGGGTATTATTCCTGCGGTGGATTGCATTGACGGATCACATCCCGCCTGCCGGATATCTTTGGCCATGATATTCATGGCTGCCCGTAAATCCTGCTGTATAGCGGTGACTCTGTGCTGTGCCTCGCTCGTTCTATGCTGGACCTGGTAGGTCATGTATACCGCTGTCATGAGCATGAGCGACACCACCATTACGATCATCAACTCCACCAGGGTAAGCCCTCTATTATCTCGAATGATTTCATACATAGTCATTTTAGCGCCCTAGTAGGGTGTTTTTGCATAGACGAATTTTTTTCTCGTTAGTAAAACCCGGTGCCCGGCCATCTCGGTGTTCGTCAGTTTTCCCGGCAGGAGGATAATATCCTTTGCCCCGATACTGTGGTCGCTCAGTACTCCGCCCCACACAAAGACCCATTGACCGGCCTTGAGCGTTTCAAAACCGAGTTCTGTTCCATCAATGTCCTGTATCGCGGTGGTCAGGGTTTCCCCCTTGTGCTGCGTTTCAACGAGATAGACCTTTCTCTTTGTCGTGACGATATAATCATGCAACGGGCTCACATAGGTAATCATGCTCCGAAAATGGGTGTACTCCCAGTGTCGGATCTCATCATAATCGGAGATTCTTGTTGCATGGGCCATGGCGGTTATACAGATGATCCCCGTGATCAACAGCACTGTCCAAATGACCTTGTTCTGAATAATTGAACGTTTCATCGGTTAACTCCAGTCCTCTTCATTAATTGTTCTTCCAGTAATACAGTTCCACATCGCTGCCGCCGGGAATATCGATGACTTCAGGTTTGATATCCCCATCGGGACCGGCAGTACCGATGATGAGTTTCGCTCCGCCGTCTTCAGTGACGATCAGTGTGGGGGGGGAAGGAATGCCGACCCCTAAAGACAGGCTTCTGTCGGATTTTGCAAGCACCTCCCCGTCGGACGTATCGTTGGACGTATCAAAGTTCATCGCAGCCTCGCCGGTGAGATAATTCAGGGCATAGAGTCTCCCTCCGCCCAGGCCTTCCAGCGAACACTTGTCTGTAAATGCATTGCCCGGTTCCGGCGCATAGGTGGTAAAGAATACGATCTTGTTGAAGACCAGGGGCGAGGACATGATCTTTTCACCGGAGCGTTCATTGAGCTTGATATACCATCCATCTTCGGTCTCGAGACTGGCATACGTTGCGGCTGAATAGCTATAACCGCTTACATCGACAAGATCCGCCTCGTTAAGCGTGGTCCATGATGATGCCCATGAGTTCTTGATGGCATAGATACGGTTCACGGTGGTGGTCTCTGCCGGGTGAGCCCGGTCTCCCGTGCCGATGTAGACATAGTCGCCGAAGGTCTCCAGCGCGACATCGGGTGCAGTGAAGAATTTCAGCAGACTGTTCGTTGTGCCTGCAGCATCGGATCGAGCCTGGAATATATGAGATTTTGACCATGATCCGTTTTCGTCCCTGTCTGAAAAGGCAAAGAGGTTTCCTCCCAGGGAGCCTGCATAGATGGTGTCGTCAATGCCGTTGCTTGTGCAGTCAAAGGCCACCTGCTCGACAATGCAGTAGTCCATATCTGCTTGCGTGCTGTGGTTGAAGTTTAAATTGGTGTCAAGCGCACCTGTCGTGGCATCCACGGCAAAGAGTGCCCGGCCCTTGGAGTCTCCCGCTGCAGGGAGATCGAGATCCTCATTGTCTGCATCGTAGCCTCCCGTTAAGATAAGGACCTTGTTTGTAGAGCCGTCACTGGTTGCAATGGTGCTCAGCCAGGGCTTGCACCATGACTGGCCGAGTTGCTCCGAACCATCCCCGAGTATATTCGGGGTAATCTGCCAGGAAATCTCGGGTGCGGTGTAGCCGCCGGTGTAAGTTCCGTCTGCATCGACATTCCCGATCTTCAAGGTGTAATATTTGTTTCCACCCCGCCTGAGGCCGAAGGTGAGATACTGGTAGAGACCGTCATAATACAGAAGCGGAGAGCCATCTACAAAATAGTTGTGATCCGTGCTGTCCTTGAGCAGGTGGAGATTGGGTAGCAGGTCCCACGGCACAAAGCACCATGCCTCGCTCAATGTATCCAGGCTCAGGTCGTCCGGGTCTCCCCCGTCGTTGTCAACAAATGCGTGGAGGAACCCGTCATTGGAACCGACAAAGATCAAGGTATCGCTGGTGCCAGAGAACATGGTTGCCGGTTTGGAATGGAGGATGTCTCCAAGAACCCACTCCCGCTCGAGGGCACCGCCCTGTGCATAATCACCCTTGGCAGTGAGGAAAAGGATGAGGTCTTCCGGGTCGGCAACTCCGAGCTGGGTCTTTGCATCTTCATTAATGGTGCTGAACGAGTTGGACAGGTCTGTCAGGCTGTTGCTGTCTCCCCTGTTGGTATAAAATCTCCTCGAATTCGAATTGTTGAACAGGACTGCCCCGGACCCGCCGAGTTCTGTGGTACTCCCGTCAGCATTGCTGTAGCTCCAGCAGGATGATGCCGTATCAAGGATCTGGCCGCTCTGGTCGAGTGCAGAGGTTCCGTCCTTCTGGAGGAGATATCCATTGGCATCGAGGCCGAATTTCTTGAGGTTGCCATACCAGAATGCTGATGAATTGTTCGGTTTGAACAGGGAGAGATATACGCTGTTGCCTGAATATATCTTGTTGATCTTGTTTACCGGTACAACCGGAGCAATGAAGCTGGAATTTACCGCAAGGATCATTCCCACGATGGAGAGAAATGCCTGTTCCAGATCAGCGCTGTTGTTGGCGGACAGGAACTCCCCACCACCCTGAAGAGCGGCATTTGTCAAGAGCGCATCGGCAGGGCTGATGGTTTCCGTGCCTGAAGCTGTCATGAACCCGACAGTATAGGTAAGAATGTTCTGTTTCGGGAAATACTCATGGTCAAATGATTCTCCTGCACTGTCTGTTGCAGGGTCTGTGAGCAGGTCTTCATCGTAGAGGAACTTGGCTACATCGTCGAGCATGTGGGATCCGGCACCCGGGTATATGGTGTCGTCAACATCGGTTCCGTCGTCAGTGAGGTCATTGCCGTCGCCATCATAGTCGCCGATTATCTTGTTGTTGATATACGGCTCGAGAAACATGGAGTTAGCGTTGACGGATACTTTACCATTGTCATTATATGACAGGCCGTCACTGATTACGATGACGTAATTTTTCTGACATCGCCATTGTACAGGAGATATATATGATCCGCCATCAATGATACCCGTGGTGTCATCCCCGCCGAGATAGGTCGTCCAGTTAGCTTTGCCGGCAAAATACAGTCCCGCCTCTGCCAGGGCTTCTGCGACCGGCGTTGTTCCCTTTGCCTCCAGTTTGTCCTTGTTGAGATCTGCAGGGTTCAGGACTGCATCGAACTGGCTGTCGGTGGCACCGACAGGTAGAATCACTTTTCCGCCGCTGTCTTTTTCATCATCGAATCTCATGATGCCTATTCTTACCGCGGTGTCATCGATGGCCTCCACCAGGTTTTTGATCACCCGTTTGGCAATGGTTATTCTATAGTCGCTTTCTGTGGTGGGTGCGGCAACGAAGTTCCGGTAATTACCCACACTCAATTTCATCAATGTGTCGCTGCCGCACTGATATGTTCCATCATCATCAGGTTCAGGATGCATGAATCCCATCCAGTAGCCATAGGTATCGAGGGCGGCCTTTGCCTCCGCGCAGCCGATATCCGCACTACTCGCGCAGAGTTCGGTGAAGAGAGATTTCTCCCACTCTTTGTTCGGTTCCTTCCTGATATAGTAGACAGTATTTTTTTCAGGCGTATTCCCGGTAATCTGATCCAGATCATCACGATAATTGTAAGACGGATCATAGATACTGCTGGGGACTTTTTTATCGTCTTCCTGCATGGAGCCAGATGTATCAAGCAGTATCAGTATATTCGGCGCTACATTGATGGTGCTCCCTGAGAAGATATTGGTATCATCTGCCAGTGACGGGGTGATGATGCAGATCGTTAAAAAGAAACCAATGAAAATTCCTGCACCTTTTTTCATGATGTCGCTCCTCGTTGATTAAGTGAAAAAGCAGAGTAGTAGAGTTATCGGCAACAATGCCGGAATTATTAACGCTGAGAGCGGCAAGAAATCATGGATGCGCCGTAGCTGAGCGTAACCCATCCGGAATTGTGTGTGATATATGTAAAATAATGGATTGAACCAGTTCTGCAGGGCGGAAATCACGGTGCTGATTAAACAAGTATATGTGTTGTATTGGTTGAATCCAGTGCAGGTGACAGCTTTCCTGTATCGTGTTTTTTTTGGTTCGGGCGAGAGCAGGAGGGATGAAAACAGTCGGGGTATGTGCAGGGACTTCCGGCATTGATTTGACACGGGTTTCAATATAATATATTCTTCAATAATGACAGAATATTACACCCCCATCCTTGTCGGTGCAGCCCAGTATACCCAGGCGAAAAATACCAGTTCTCCGCTCGATCCGCTTGGATTGATGACGCAGGTCTGCCGGAGTGCAATGGCAGATACCGGTGCTGCGAAGCTCAAAGAACTCATCGATACGCTCTATGTGGTGAACCTGTTCCAGTGGACGTACCGGGATGTACCGGGCATGCTCTGCAATGGACTGGGGATTGCTCCCGAAAAATCATACTACACGCCCATAGGCGGCAATACGCCTGAGCTGCTCGTGCACAAGGCTGCCAGGGCTCTTGCCTCGGGTCAGAGCAGGGCTGTTCTTCTCACCGGAGCCGAGGCAATCTATTCTCTTCGCCGCTCCCTCAAGGGCGAAATCGTGCTGGACTGGGCACCGAGCGAGCCGCCTGCGAGGATCGATGGTGAAGACCTCCCCGGGGTGAATGATCTTGAAGCGCTCTACGAGCTCTATATGCCCTCATATGTCTATCCCCTGTTCGAAACGGCTATCCGCGCTGCATCCGGGCGGAGCCCCGGAGAACACAGGGAGTACATGGGCAGGCTGTGGGAGCATCTCTCGCTCGTTGCCTCGAAGAACCCCTATGCCTGGAACAAAAAAATGCTTTCCGCCCGGGACATAGCAGCGGTGAGCGCTGACAACCGCTATATCGGGTATCCCTACACCAAGAGCATGAATGCCAATATCAATGTGGACCAGTCTGCGGCGCTGATCCTGACGACACAGGAAACGGCAGAGGAACTCGGGATCAGTCCGTCCAAGTGGGTCTATCCGCTGGGAGGAGCTGATTTTAATGATATCTGGAATTTCTCACAGCGGCCGAGGCTGGACGAATCACCGGCCATCAAAAATGCCGCACGGGTTGCACTCGATCAGGCAGAACTTACCCTTG
>CAYRCP010000100.1:0-6837 GCA_964422755.1 uncultured Bacteriovoracaceae bacterium
CCAGGCAGTCAACGATTTACCGGATTAGATCAGTGCCGGTGCCTGGGGGTATGACGAGTGGACTGGCATGCAGGATAGCCTGAATTATGCGTCCTTTGACTGCTTGAGTGGGTCAGGTCACGATTCTCGACCCCTACCTTGACACCTTCTTGATACTTCTTATTGAATATAAGTAGGTAGTGATTTGCAATGGAGGGTTTGTACGGCTCCCAACTTTCACCAATCACGGACGGAGTCTGTCAGGCAGGAACAATGCTTGAGGCGAAGTATTTTCACCTGCATGGTGTTTTTAGAAAACACAGATAAAGCCGGATAGCCTCGCATGCCTGTTTTATCGTCCATTCCTCATGGTTTTTTTTGAAGACAGTTCATGTATCTTTCGATTTCACACCCATAGATAGTGTTATAACCTATTGATACTATTATAGAATAGACAAAGGATAACTACGGAATATGTGGGAAGAGAAGACATGAGCTGAGATTTAATGTTTGCTGACAACCAACCAGGGGGTCATTCATGGCAAAACTATTATGGGAACCGGCAAAAGACAAGGTTCATAAAACCAGCATGTTCCGCTTTATGAACACGGTGAATCAAAAGTATGATCAACACTTCACCCAATATCCCCAACTGTGGAAGTGGTCTGTGGAGAACATCTCCCAATTCTGGGAAACGATGTGGGAATTTGCCGATATCATTCATTCCGAACCTTTTGATGAGGTGATCGATGATGCAGGCAAAATGCCCGGCGCCAGGTGGTTTTCCGGCGCACGGCTCAACTTTGCCGAAAACCTTCTGCGCTATCGCGATGATCAAACCGCCCTGGTCTTTCGCGGAGAAGATAGGGTGCGCCGCAGGCTGACCTACGCCGAGCTGTACGATGAAGTGGCCCGCGTGGCTCACTCGCTAAGGGCCTCAGGAGTTACCGCAGGCGAGCGCGTAGTGGGGTTTATGCCCAACATGCCAGAAACGATCATTGCCATGCTGGCTGCCACCAGCATCGGCGCTACCTGGTCGTCGTGCTCCCCGGATTTCGGAATCAAAGGGGTGCTGGACCGCTTCGGCCAGATCCGGCCCAAAGTGCTCTTTACCGCCGACGGCTATTTCTTCAAGGGCAAAAAACTCGAAAGCCTGGAGCGCATTGCCAGTATCCTCAAAGAGATCGATTCGGTGGAAAAGGTGGTGGTGGTGCCCTACACGGAAAAAGCACCCGAGATAGGCGCGATTCCCCATGCGGTCATGTTCGATGAATTCAAGGCCTCGAGGCCGGGGCTGGGGATCGAATTTGAGCAGCTCCCCTTTGATCATCCGCTCTACATCATGTATTCGTCAGGCACCACGGGGCTGCCCAAATGCATGGTCCAGAGCGCGGGCGGCATCCTGATCAACCAGATGAAAGAGCATATCCTTCACACCGACGTAAAGCGCGAGGATACTCTCTTCTACTTTACGACCTGCGGCTGGATGATGTGGAACTGGCTCACATGCGCTCTTGCCGCAGGTGCCACGTTGATCCTGTTCGATGGCAATCCCTTTCATCCCGGACCTGATATGTTGTGGCAGATGGCCCAGGACGAAAAGATTACCGTTTTCGGCACCAGCGCCGGCTACATCACCGCGATCAGGGGCTTTGGCTTGAAACCCGGGGAACAGTTTGACCTTGCGCCGCTTCGGGCGGTGCTCTCCACCGGATCACCGCTCTCTCTGGAGGGCTTTGAGTTTGTCTATGATGAGGTGAAGAAGGATCTGCAGCTGGCCTCGATTTCCGGAGGCACCGATATCAACGGCTGCTTTGCCCTGGGCAATCCCATGGGGCCGGTCTATGCGGGTGAGCTGCAATGCCGCGGATTGGGGATGAAGGTCGAGGCCTTTGATGAAAACGGCCAACCCGTCTACAACCGGCAGGGGGAGCTGGTCTGTCTGGCGCCGTCGCCCTCCATGCCCATCTATTTCTGGGACGACCCGGAAGGAAAAAAATACCACTCGGCCTATTTCGATGTTTACCCCGGCGTGTGGCACCACGGCGATTACATTATGATAAGCGACCGTGGCGGCGTGACCATATACGGCCGTTCCGATACCACGCTCAAACCCGGCGGTGTGCGCGTCGGCACTGCCGAAATCTACCGCCAGATGGAGCTGCTCGAAGAGGTGGAAGACAGCCTGGCCGTGGGCCAAAGCTGGAAAAACGATGTGCGCGTGGTGCTCTTTGTCAAACCCGCGGCAGGTTTTGAACTAACCATGGAGTTGAAGAATAAGATTTGCAAAACCATCAGCACCAACACCTCGCCCCGCCACGTACCGGCCAAGATCATTGCCGTGCCCGACATTCCGTATACCTTGAACATGAAAAAGGTGGAACTGGCCGTGAAAAAGACCATCGAGGGCCAGGCGGTGCTCAATAAAGACGCCCTGAAAAATCCGGAGAGTCTCGATTTTTATGCGGATATCGCTGAACTGAAGGAGGATTAGCCCGAATATCGCATCACAAAAGACCAAATTCGTCATGCCGGACCTGATCCGTCATCCAGGAAAAAACCAGCGCAAGTGTATATTCACCAAATAAACATTTAGCAAAAAAAATCAAAAAAATTGATGAAATTAAAAGAACATAATTGACATTTTTACTGATTAAGTAAAATATCAGTATAATATTATTCAATATGAAAACAGAGGCGTTGTGAAAAAGGCTAATCTTGACGCATTGGATAATGAGATCATTCGTCTGTTGGCAGCGGATGGACGCATGCCAATCGGTGAAATGGCAGAAAAACTCAAAGTAACGGCCCCGACCATTCGAAACCGAATCAAAGTTCTTGAGAAAGGCGGCGTACTTAAAGTTTCCGGACTGATTGATCCCCACAAACATCACGAAATGATAACCGCCCTGGTTGCCATGAGCATCCGGTCAGAGGAAACGTTGGATGAAATACTCGATAAAATAGTCTTGTTGCCCAACGTTGCCTGGGCAGGAGTGGTTACCGGGCGTTACGATATCATTGCCGAGGTAGTTTGTGCGGGAGGTAAAGACGAATTATATCGATTCACTACTGAGACTATTCTCAAAATGGCCAATGTCATTAGAAGTGAAACATACATCCTCATGAAATCCAGAAACAACTGGTTACAATTGCCCCGAAGTGTGGAGGACGTTTGATTGAGAGAAGCTCTGGGCTCTTCGTCTTATTGAGCTGCATTATGAAGTGGCGATTACATATCAATGACCAAAACCGTGCAATCCATGGGAATCGGAGGTCTCGGCATCAGGGAGTTTAAGCCCTGCCTCGAGACCGGGCGCCTGACGAAAAAATAAAGATCCCCCCGGGATTTTTCCGGGGAGAACGTAAGACAGGTCTCTTCGGAGACATTGCCTGTCCTTGTTTTTGAGAGGGGAAAGACATGGATGAGAAGATCAGGGTGGTTGTACTGGGTGCCGGGCAGATGGGTTCGGGAATGATCAAACTTCTTCTTGAAAAGCAAGGCGTCGATCTTGTAGGTGTCTACGACCAAAGGGCGGAGCATGCCGGGACCCATTTGCGAGAGGCCATCGGGCTCGGCAGTGCGACCGGCGTTTCGTTGACCGGCGATCTTTTAAAACTCCTTGAAGAAACAAGGCCGCATGTTGCCCTGCAGGCCACCTGCAGCAAGGTGGTGCAGGCGGTCGGGGATATCATGCTCCTCCTGAATCACGGGGCGAACGTGGTGTCCATCGCGGAAGAGATGTCATATCCTGCCTGCGAGTCTCCCGGTTCGGCTCAAAAGATTCATGCCCTGGCCCTTGAAAAAGGCCTGACCGTGGTGGGCACCGGCATCAATCCGGGATTCGTGCTCGACCTGCTCGTCATCGCCCTGACCGGAGTCTGTTTCAGGGTGGATTCGATAACGGCGAAACGGGTCAATGATCTGTCCCCCTTCGGGCCCACGGTCCTGACCACCCAGGGTGTGGGTATTACCCCTGAGGCCTTTCAAAAAGGGGTGAAGGACGGGAGCGTGGTGGGACACTTCGGTTTCAACGAGTCCATCAGCATGATCTCAAAGGCCCTGGGGTGGAAGATCGACAGGATCGAACAGACCCGGGAACCCATTGTCTCCAGTGTGAAGCGGGAGACACCCTTCGTCAAGATCGAACCTGGTCTTACCGCCGGATGCAACCACACCGCCACGGCCTATGTGGGTGATCGCCCGGTCATCCATCTCATTCACCCCCAGCAGGTCCATCCCCAACTGGAAGATGTGGAGACCGGTGATTCCATCGAGATCAAGGGGATGCCCGATGTTTCTTTCTCCGGGAGTCCGGAGATCCCCGGAGGAATCGGTACCATTGCGCTGGCCGTGAACATGATCCCCCGGGTAATCAACGGGGCGCCGGGACTGAAAAACATGGCGGAGCTCCCCGTCCCCTCGGCGACCATGGGGGATATCCGCGAGCTTATCAGGAAAAAGGAATAGGGGGCCGGACAATGGCTGATCACGCAGCAAAGGACACGTGGGTGGAAATCCACAGGGTCTTGCTTGACAAGGGAGAACGAGCCCCCCAGGTTCCTCAGGACACCCGGGAGGTGCCCCTGGAAATGAAGGTCAAGGGCTTTCTCCTCCAGGAAGCACATCTGGGGGATGAAGTGGAGATCGTCACTGCTGCAGGCCGCACGATCCAGGGGACCCTGTGCGCCGTCAACCCTTCTTACGACCACGGGTTCGGGCCTCCCATCCCCGAACTCTCCACGATCGGGCGGGAGGTACGGGAAATCCTGAGAACGTGGGAGGGAGCGTCATGAGCCGGGAACTTTCCTACGAAGCCGTCATGGCCCGGAAGGGGGAGATCATGCGCTCCTCGGTGGGGATCGACTACGCAAGATACGCCACCGGGCCGCTCTCCTTCGACTATGAGGGCATGCTTGCCGGGACCGGATATGACCTGGAGACCATTCGGGCGATTCAGGATCTAACGGCCGTGGGAAACACGCCGCTCGTGGAACTCAGGAACCTGACGGCCCTTGCCCGGGCCGTGTCCGCACCGGGCAACGGCGCCAGGATCTTCGTCAAGGACGAGGCCGCCAATCCTTCCGGGTCCTTCAAGGACCGGAGGGCGTCTCTGTCGGCGTACGAAGCCCGGAAAAAGGGATATCCCGGCATAGCCGCGGCCACCAGCGGCAACTACGGGGCTGCCGTCGCATCCCAGGCCGCCAAGGCGAATCTGGGATGCATCATCGTACAGGAAGCCTTTGACAGCCACGGCATCGCCCAGCCTGAGATCGCGGAAAAGACAAGGGCCTGCGAGGCATACGGCGCCGAAGTTGTCCGGTTGTCCGTGGGACCGGAACTCTTTTATTATTTTCTCATTGTTCTGGAGGAAACCGGATATTTCAATGCCTCCCTGTATACGCCCTATTCCATTCTCGGGATCGAGACCCTGGGACACGAGCTTTCGTGCCAGGTCAAGCAAAGTCAGGGCAGGTTTCCGGACGTAGTGGTGGCCACCCACGCGGGAGGGGGAAACGTGACAGGCACGGCCCGGGGGCTCTTGAAGGCCGGCGCTGCTGATACCCTCATGGTAGCGGCCAGTGTGGATCTTGCCGGACTTCACATGGCATCGGATAGGGACTTCAACCGGAAATCCTTCACCACTGGCCATACCGGGTTTTCCATCCCGTTTTCCACCTGGCCTGACCGTGCCGATGTACCCAGGAATGCGGCGCGCTCTCTTCGGTATATGGACCGATTCGTGACGGTCACACAGGGGGAGGTGTTTTATATCACCCAGGTCCTGGCCGAGATCGAGGGCATGGAACGCGGACCCGCGGGGAACACGTCCCTGGCCGCGGCCTTTGCCATTGCACGGGAAATGGACCGGGAACAGATCATCGTTGTCCAGGAGACCGAATACACCGGCGCGGGCAAACATCCGCTGGGGCAGTTGAACCTGGCCAGACAAATGGGAATCGAGGTCCGCCGGGGAGATCCCGGGGAAAACCGGCCGGGAAAAGCCATCGTTATCCCGGAGCATCCGTCACAGATCAAACCGGTCGAAATGGATCTGGACCGAATCCGGCGCTCCTATGTGCGAAACGCCCTGGATTCGCTTCCACAAGGAGCGAATGTCACCGAGACGGATATTGCGTTTCTCTCGGCCGAAACCAGATCAGACGAAATCTATGTCAGGGAGGTCATCGAGTCTCATGAAAGAAAGAAAAGATGATTTCAATTCCCGGCGGGAGCATTTGAAGAACATGTCGGACGAGCAATTGCGTGATCATTTCTGGTCCCTGGTAGACCGTATGGTCCAACCGCTGGTGGAAGAGGCCCGTACGCACACCTCGCCCTCCATCGAACGCTCGGTTCTCCTGCGTATGGGGTTTTCAAGCATAGAGACCAAGCCCATCGTGAACAAGATGCTCGAAAAGGGCCTCCTGGGACACGGAGCAGGCCGTCTCGTACTGCGCCTGGCTCAGAAGAAAGGGATTTCCGTTCGACAGGCGGGGCTTGGATTGATGCAAGACGAATACTGGGAGGAGCTGCCGTGATGAAGGCGTTGGATCCCAACAAAAAAATCGATATCCGGGAGATCCTCGAGGACCTGGATCAGTACCGGCCGAAACGCAAGGGCTGGACCTGGCGCAAGCACGTGGAGAACCAGGAGATCGGGCCGTTTGAACTCAAGGACACCTCCGAGAATCTGAAGCATTCCGTTCCTCTGCCGTCGGCCCATTATTTCGACAACATGGATCCGCAGTGCGACTTTGTCATTACCACGGAGATCGCTTCGGGCCGGTTCGAAGACGACATCAGGAGGATGCGCATGGCGGCATGGCACGGGGCTGATCATCTCATGGTGATCC
>CAYRCP010000101.1:0-6800 GCA_964422755.1 uncultured Bacteriovoracaceae bacterium
CTCGTCATCTTTGACAAAGACGGAACCCTGCTTGATTTCAAACAAACATGGCTCTCCATCATAGCCGATCTTCTCCATGCCATTGACGCTTATCAACCCATGACAACCGCCCTTCAAACAAGGATAGAAAATGCGCTGGGCATCTATGTGGATAAGGGTGAAATAGATGGCTATGGGCCCCTTGCAATGGGGACATTCTCCGAGGCTAATGCCCTGCTCTCCTATTGCCTGTACATTGAAGGTCAGCGTTGGGACAAGGCCCAGCACATCGTTGATGTGGTGGGAAAAGAGGTCTTCAGCTCAGTAAAGAGACAGCAGAATGTGCGGGCCGCTCCGGGTGCCCTCGAACTCCTCAAAACCTTGAAATCCAGAGGAATCATAACCGCTGTAGCGACCAACGATAAACGTTCCGATGCCCTGATCGACATGGATTTTATCGGTGCATCCCCCTATATCGACCTCGTTGTCGGTGCCGACAGTGTTGAGAACGCAAAGCCTGCCCCGGACATGGTGAACCTGATCTGCTCGGAACTAGGAACGTCTTCCAAGGAATCCGTCCTTGTGGGCGATACCATCATGGATGCGCTCCTCGGGAAGAACTCGGGGGTGATGCTCACCATCGGGGTCATCGGCATCGTGCCCGGTGAGGTGCTCAAAGAGCATGTGGATGTGGTAGTATCGTCCCTGGAGGATATTTCCTGACCGGCATGGTTTTCCAGCCCCAGTGAAGTATGGAAAAGTGCCCGATGTGCGTCGTCCCTGAATAGATGTTTTAAGATTTTTATTCTGAATTCCGGATTCTATGTAAAGGGATTAAGGCTGCAGGTGTCCTGATAAAAATGCCCCTGGGGTATTTTCTCTAGACTGTAGGCTGAAGGCCAGTTAGGTCTCTGATCATTGCCAAATCCCTTGTTTCTATCTTCCGACTCCTGGCTTCTTTTTCATCGTCTTTTCCTAACAGCCTAAACCGCTACAGCCTAATTGCCTAAGGCAACAGTCTCATAGTCTTCAGCCTAACAGCCTGTCTTATGGATTCCGGCCTCTAGTCCTTGATATAGGCGGTGAGCCGCGAGAGGACATCCTCCAGAATACTTATATTCTCTGCGCAGAGTTGCCGATCATCCCCGCCGGAGACAGCCATCACCATGAGAGAAGATGTCGCAAAAACCTTCTCAAGAAATTCTTTATCCTCATCCGTCAGGCCTTTTGAACGAAAATCCATCTGCTGTATTTTCCTGAATACCGCATCCTTTAATATAAGAGGGCGAGTATCCCCGTCTATTTGACCAAGGCCCTGTACCGTACGTGAACGGCCACGATCTTCCCGGTTATATTCCTGCAGCTGTTCAATGTTGTGGGTTATCTCCCTTCGCAGGTTCTTCAGCATACTTTTCTCGAAATCCTTCTTTATCATCCAGGGAATGACGAAGACCACACACAGTGTCAGAATCATAATAAAGATTATTTCCATAATAGGCACCTTTATAACAAATCCATGGCTAAAAACACCAGAATTAATCCGGCCAAAAATCCGGTGCAGGGGAAAACCCATGGCTGAAAAATCGCAAACCGCAACCATGTTGACAAAACCCGTTAAATACTTGACAGATAGAGGACGTTAGACGAGATTTATTGACTCACTGAATGAAATCATCTATATAAGCCTTCGATTTCACAGAATCTGGAGGTAGTGTATCTTGGAAGACATAAACCGCTTGGTTAAACAACGAATTGATAAATTTGAACAGCTGAAAGAAGAGATGGGGGTTGAGCATTTCCCCAATACATACAAGAAAGACTGCAGCACCGCGGATTTTATTGAAGCCTATGGGGAAAAGGACGCCGAGGAACTCTCCGCCATTTCCACCCTGCATCA
Source organism: uncultured Bacteriovoracaceae bacterium (assembly GCA_964422755.1). Lineage (GTDB taxonomy): Bacteria > Desulfobacterota > Desulfomonilia > UBA1062 > UBA1062 > DSAD01. The sequence continues at coordinate 1,877 of CAYRCP010000101.1, forward strand.
TCTGGCCGGACGTATCATGGCGGTTCGCTCGTTTGGAAAGGCAGCCTTTATCCACTTTCAGGACGGAACAGGAAAGTTACAGGCCTTTTTTGAAAAAGCGAAAATCGGACAGGAGGCATATGCCCTGTTCAAGAAGCTTGACGTGGGAGATATCATCGGCCTGTGGGGCACCCCGGTCAAGACACGAACCGGAGAAATCAGTCTGTATGTCCAGGGATTCGAACTCCTGACGAAATCGTTCAGACCCCTGCCCGAAAAGTGGCATGGCTTAAAAGATGTGGAAACGAGGTACCGGCAGCGCTACGTGGATCTCATCGTATCCCCGGAGGTAAAAGAGACGTTTCTCATGCGCACCAGGATCATCTCCGCATTACGGTCCTACATGGATGCCATGGGCTTCATCGAGGTGGAGACACCCATGATGCAGTCAATTGCCGGGGGTGCTACGGCAAAGCCCTTTGTCACCCATCATAATGCCTTTGACATGGAACTGTTCTTGAGGATTGCGCCCGAACTCTATTTGAAGCGGCTCGTTGTAGGCGGCTTTGAGCGGGTATACGAGATAAACCGCAATTTCAGAAATGAGGGGATTTCCACCAGGCACAACCCGGAATTCACCATGATGGAATTTTACATGGCCTATGCAGATTACACGCAGCTCATGACCCTCACCGAAGAGATGATATCCTCCATAGCGAAGGAAGTGCTGGGAAAAACAACCATTACCTACCAGGGTCAAGAGGTGGATTTAAGCCCTCCCTGGCAGAGATTTACGCTCAAGGAAGCCACCATAGAGATCGGCGGCGTGAAGCCCGATGTCATGGAGGACGCTGCCCTGGCGGCAGCCTGCTGCAAAGAACTCGGCCTGGAGCTCGAAGGAGACGAGTCCCTGGGAGATCTGCAGGTGATTCTCTTTGAAGAGACCACGGAGCACAAACTGGCCGGTCCTGTCTTTATCACCTCATATCCCACGGAAGTCTCCCCCCTGTCCCGGAAGAACAACGACGATCCGTCTATTGTTGACCGTTTTGAGCTCTTCATTACCGGGAGAGAGATAGCAAATGCGTTCAGCGAGTTGAATGATCCCTTCGATCAGAAAGAGCGTTTTGTCGAGCAGCTCAAAAAGAAAGAAGGCCCTTCCGAGCTGGATGAAGACTATATTCGGGCACTCGAGTACGGGATGCCGCCCACGGCCGGCGAAGGTATCGGAATCGACAGGCTCATCATGCTGCTCACAGACAGTCCTTCTATTCGAGATGTGATCCTGTTCCCACTGCTTCGTAAAGGAGAACTATCCTGAGGTTTGAATTTCTTGTTGCAAAAAAATACCTGCGGGCAAAAAAGAGCCAAGGATTCATAAGCTTCACCTCCGGGCTTTCTGTGTGCGGTATAGCGCTGGGTGTCATGGCCCTCATTGTCGTGCTCTCGGTCATGAACGGCTTTGAAGAAGACATCAAGACAAAGATTCTCGGCACCCAGTCCCATATCGTCATCTCCAACTATACCGGAGGGATCAGTGATCCGGGGCATGTACAGCAAGAGAGCATGAAAGATCCCGAGGTCATAGGCGCCACGCCCTTTGTCCTCTCCCAGGGTCTCATCTCCTCGTCCGGCGGCATATCCGGGGCGGTAATCAGGGGTATTGACCCGAAAAGCGCGTCAAAGGTAATCCGTCTCAAGGACATCATGGTTCGGGGAAGCATGGATGGATTGCAGGACGCCGGCATCCTGATTGGGTCCGAGCTGGCGCTGAACGCCGGCATCACTCTGGGCGATGCCGTAACGCTGATCTCGGCCACCGGGACTATCACGCCTTTGGGCATGATTCCGAAATCCATGTCTTTTATCGTCAAAGGGCTCTTTTCCACCGGTATGTACGAATATGACAGTAATATGGTCTATATCTCGCTGAACGCGGCGCAGAAGTTATTCATGAAAGATATGCCCTCAGGTGTCGAGATCAAGGTACACGACATCTATGCAGCAGAGCGAATCGCGCAAAGACTCACCCAGCGCCTGGGACCGGGCTACTGGGCAAAGACCTGGAAAGATATGAACATGAGCCTGTTCTCGGCGTTAAAGCTCGAAAAGACCGTAATGTTCATCATTCTGCTGTTCATTATCCTCGTGGCTGCCTTCAGCATTATCTCCACCCTCATCATGATGGTCATGGAGAAGAGAAAGGACATTGCCATACTCAAATCCATGGGAGCGACAACAGGCCAGATCCTGCGAATATTCATCACCCTTGGCATGGTGATCGGCCTGAGCGGAACCATAATCGGAGTTGGTCTGGGACTGCTGCTCACCTACAACCTCGATCCGGTCATCGCCTTTATCGAGTTCATCTTCGGGATAGAAGTCATGCCTATTGATGTATACTATATCACCGGGCTCCCCACCAAGGTGGATTACCCCTTCATATTCATTATCGCGCTGGTATCGATTGCCCTGTCCTTCTTTGCAACCATCTACCCTGCCCGTCAGGCAGCCAGACAGGATCCTGTGGAGGTCATGCGTTATGAAGGCTGAGCCCATCCTCCATGTCAAAGACCTGGTCAAATCGTTCAGCAAGGGGCCCGAGGTCATCGAGGTGCTCAAAGGGATCACCATGGAGGTGAAAGGCGGCGAGGGAATCGCGATTGTCGGGGCCTCCGGAACAGGAAAGAGTACGTTCCTGCACCTTCTTGGCGGCCTGGAACGCCCTGATCGGGGAGAGATCCTCCACGAGACAAAAGACATCTGCACCATGAATGATCGTGAGACTGCCCTGTTCAGAAACAAACAGATTGGTTTCGTTTTCCAGTTCCATTTTCTTCTGCCGGAATTTACTGCCGTGGAAAATGTCATGATGCCAGCGCTCATATCCCAGAAAAAGACGGACGAAACCATGAACAAAGCCCTCTATCTGCTTGAAATCGTGGGGCTAGGGGACCGCATAAGTCACAAGCCCGGCGAACTCTCAGGCGGCGAGCAGCAGCGTGTTGCCATAGCCAGATCACTGATGATGTCTCCAAAGGTGCTGCTGGCAGACGAACCCACAGGAGATCTTGATCCGGCAACCGGCCAGAAGATTATCGAGCTCTTCTCGGAACTCAAAAACACCATGGGCGTCACCATGATAACCGCCACCCACAACATGGAACTGGCAAAGACCATGGACCGAATCATGATTCTTACCGGAGGTCACCTTGAATTATTCACTTCATAAATCCCTTTTCCTGCTCGCAATTTTTCTGCTCTTGCCCTACGGACTCCTGGCGGCACCATTGCAGCTCAAGACCAATGCGACGGGCATTTTAGACCTCGTTTCCGATATACCCTGCCTGACGCTGTCAGATGATGCCGCAACAGAGGTATTCGTCGAGGAGAGTGACGGCATCTACCGGATATTCGACTCGGCCGGCATTTCCTACAGCGCATCGGATCTTGCCGCGGCCGTTGACGGGTACCTGAGGATACAAAACTCCTGTGTGGTCAGTGAGGTGGTGATCCAGGGCCATTCCCGTATCAGTCCCGATGCCATACGTTTCCGGATCAAGACCGCCCCGGGCAATATTGTTCACCAAAAAGCCATTAAAAAGGATATCGAAGAGATTTTCTCCATGGGGTATTTCGAAAAATGCGACGCCTCCTTCGACGACGGGGTCGTCACGTTTGTCGTGCAGGAATATCCGGTCATCATGTCCATTGAACTGGAGGGGAACAAAAAGATCAAAGACGAAGAGATCTTAGATGCTATCGGGCTCAAGCGCTTTGATATCCTCAACACCCGTCTGCTCAAGACGAGCATAGACCGCATCATTTCCATGTACCGGGAAAAGGGCTACTACAATGTGGAGGTAACCTCTTCCAAGCCGGCCACCGACGGCGGCATAACACTGAGATTTACCATTGACGAGAAAAACAAGCTCTATGTGAAAAAAGTGAGCTTTGACGGCAACGAAAATGTGAGCACGAGAAAACTCAAAAAGGTCATGGAGACAAAAAACCGCTGGTGGCTGGGGCTGTTCTCGCACTCGGGCTCGTACCTTGATGAAGCACTGGATGCCGACCTGATGAGAATCGAACAGTTCTATGGGGATGAGGGCTATATCAAGGCCAGAGTGGGCAGACCCCTGGTGAATATACAGAAGGACAAAGGGATCTACATCACCATTCCCATTGAAGAGGGTCCTCTATACTATATCGGCGAGACTGATATCACGGGTGACCTGCTCCGACCAAAAGAGGAATTGCTGGAGGAGCTCCAGATCAAACAGGGTGATGTAATGCGCAGGAGCGATATACAGCTCTCCATCGAAAATCTCCGGGACATCTATATGGATGAGGGATTTGCCTATGTCCGGATAAACCCTAAAAATATTGAAAAAGAAAACTATTCGATAGACCTTGTCTTTGAGATAACCAAGGGAGAACCTGTTCATATTGACACCGTGGTTATCCGGGGAAACGACAAGACCCGGGACAAGGTCATCCGCAGAGAGCTCAAATTTGACGAAGGAGACCTCTTTTCCTCCTCGAAACTCCAGCGCAGCAAGGATAAACTCGGTCGGCTGGGATATTTCTCCAACGTAAATATCGAACCCATCCCGAAAGGAGATGACGCCATGTCCATGCTCGTGGATGTGGAGGAGACGACAACAGGGGCCTTTTCTTTCGGGGTTGCCTATTCGAGCCAGGACGGCATGCTGGGAACCTTCGAACTGAGTGAGAACAACCTCATGGGAAAGGCACTCAAGACCAAGCTGGGCGTTGAATACGGCTCGAATAAAAAGAGTTACACCCTTGATTTCGAGGAACCATGGCTGCTGGACTACCCGGTATCCCTGGGGTTGCGTGTGTTCAACACGGAAAAGGAGTACACCTACTACACCAAGGAATCCCGCGGAGGAAATATCCGGCTGAGTTATCCCCTCTTTGA
>CAYRCP010000102.1:0-6784 GCA_964422755.1 uncultured Bacteriovoracaceae bacterium
TCTGCACGATATAGGAGACGAAATCCTCCTGGAGATCAAGGTTCATTTTGTGGTCATAAAATGCCATCTCCCCCTCTACCATCCAGAATTCCGTGAGGTGACGTCTGGTTTTCGAGCGTTCGGCTCTGAACGTGGGGCCCAGGCAGTATACCTTGCCGAGACTGGAGATGGCGGCTTCGAGGTAAAGCTGGCCTGTTTGTGACAGATAGGTCTTTCCGAGATCAAAGTAATCTACCCAGAAGAGGTTTGAGGTATCTTCTCCGCAGGTTGTGGTAAAAATAGGAGTGTCGAACAGGGTGAAGCCGTTTTCATAAAAATAGTTCCTCACCTGCCTGACGAGGCAGTCCCGTACCCTCATTATCGCAGTCTGTCTCGGAGAACGCAGCCAGAGGTGACGATTGCTCAAAAGGAAATCAGGGCCGTGCTCTTTTTTCCCTATGGGAAACTCTTCGGACTTCTGAACGATCTCAATACCCGTGGCCTGTACTTCAAAACCTCCGGGAGCCCTGCTTTCCTCAACGACTTTCCCGTGCACGATCACGGAAGATTCAAGGGGGACCTTCTTGATCTCCGGGTAGTCCTCTTCGAGGACAACTCTCTCGGCGATAACCTGGCAAATACCTGTCCCGTCTCTGAAAATCAGGAAAGAGACCTTGCCGCTGGATCTCCTGTTGGAGACCCACCCTTTAATGGTTACCTCTTCACCAATATGATCCGGGAAATTTTTGATTGAACATTCCTGCATAAATACTCCTAGCCATCTTAATCAGTGTTCTCATAGCGTATTAGGCGTCGGCGATCAACCAGAAACAAATTTCCGACATGCTTGATAATTATATAAGTTAATGGTATTTCTAGAGTATGGATTTCGGGTATAAAATTTGGATAGAAAAAAACGGGAATAATGTATTTGGGATGGGGATCTACAAACTCTTGAATCTCGTTGCGGAAACCGGATCGCTGCACAAGGCCGCACAGGAGCTCAAGATGTCTTACCGAGCTGCTTGGGGTAAGGTGAGAGACTACGAGAACAGGCTGGGTGTGGAGTTGCTCGAGAAAGGCAGGCATGGCAGGACAGGAGCACAGCTTACCTCTGAGGGCAGGCTCATGCTCGACCATTTTAGTCGTGTTGTCGAAGAGATGGACAAAATCGTCTCATCGGGCCCGCTCGTTGATCTCATTGGGAAGATAGACAAGCTGGAAACCCCTCGCTAGATAGTGGTTGTATGTTCCTGAATATTTACCGAATAATTGCTACGTTTTTCTGCGTTGGTTATGCGCCAAAGGCACCTGGTACCGCGGGCACCATTGCCGCATTGCCTCTGTACTGGGTGTTGAAAAGTCTGTCGCTGCCGCGGTATCTTCTGGCAATCGCCATTATTGCACTGCTCGGGGTGTTTGTATCAGATAAGGTGGAGGAAGACTGGGGCAGCGATCCGTCTGAGGTGGTCATCGACGAGGTCGTGGGCCTTCTCATAACCCTTGTATCCCGCCCGAGGGGATGGAAAGAAATTGGTATGGGCGTCCTGCTTTTTCGCCTGTTTGATATCATCAAGCCGCCTCCTGTAGGCTATGTTGACAGGAATGTCCCCGGAGGGCTGGGTATTATGGCCGACGACATGCTCGCCGGAGGCATCAGTGCGCTCCTGCTGTTTCTGGTGCCTAAAAGAAGGCTGCTCTAGGATGAATGCCTCGTTTATCATCACGGGCGCAGAGCTGCTGCGGGGTATCCGCTCGGATGCGCTGATCCAGCCGCTGAGTTCCATGCTCGCATCCAGGGGTATTTCCACTCTCGAGGTGAGGATCATTGCCGATACCCCGCAGGAGCTCTGTAAAGCCATTATAGCGCTTGCCGAGTCTTCGGATATAATTGTCGTTACCGGCGGGCTGGGCCTGACACCTGACGACACAACCCATTTAGCGATTCAGGAGCTGGGAACTTCGAAATCCGTCCGGACAGGCCTGCCAATAGAAAATCCTGTCGGGTATGCCAGGGGGATAGACCTGAGCTTCGATAAAACCAGGGTGCTCTTTTTCCCGGGAGTTCCTCGTGAGACGCTCGCCATGTTCCCCGCCATGCTTAAAGAATTCCCTGCTGCAACCTCTGCCACCGTTCCCATTGCGGTTTTCGGCCTGCGGGAAGTTGAGATAGCAAAACGGATCGGCGCGCTCGGCAGCAGGTGCAGTTTTCTGCCCAAAGATAAAGAGATTATGCTGATCGCCCCGAAAGACTCGGAAAAAGAGATCAGAGAACTCCTCGGACGGCATGCCCTGGAAGGGGACGGCCTCGTGAAAACCGTGGGGGTCATGCTCAAAGACCGAGGGTATAGCTGTGCAACTGCGGAGTCGTGCACCGGCGGCCTGATCGCGCATCTTATCACCGGGCTTGCCGGGAGTTCGGATATTTATCTCGGGTCTGTTGTCTCATACAGCAATGATGTCAAGGTAAAGATCCTGGGGGTGAAAAAAGATGTCATCGCCGGATATGGTGCCGTGAGCAAACAGGTCGCGCGCGCCATGCTCGAGGGGGTACTGCGGGTAACAAAGGCCGATGTGGGTGTTGCCACCACCGGCATAGCAGGTCCTGCAGGCGGCACGCAGGAAAAACCCGTAGGCACCGTATGGATCGCTGCAGGCACCGAAAAAGATCATATCGTGAAAGATTTCCGGTTTTCATTTGACAGGCAAGGGAATAAGATGATTTTTGCCAAGGCGGCATTGTTTCTATTGAGGGAATATATCCATGATCAGGACATTTATCGCGCTACCGATTCCTGAGAATATCACAGAATCACTTCGCGATGCCATTTTCCGTCTTCGACGCAAAAATTCAGGGGTAAAATGGGTGCGGCCGGAATCCGTACATATCACTCTGAAATTTCTCGGCAACATCAAAGAGGAACTGGTGTCTCCCGTCTCTGAGGAACTTGACAAGGTAGCTGTTATGTTACCGGAACTCGATCTTAAATTATCCGGACTCGGAGTTTTCCCGGGCATGCGCAGGCCCAGGGTGATCTGGGTGGGCCTGGGGGGTGATATAACGCCCCTGGGTGAGTTGGCTGATGCCATAGACAAGGCGTGTGCAAAAATCGGTATAGAACCGGAGAAACGCCCGTTTAATGCACACCTCACGCTGGGTAGACTAAAGGTGCCATCTATGGTAGATCTTGATATCAATCTCTTGGAAGAACGCTATCGAGCAAAGGAAGTTGTTTTTTACAAGAGCGAACTATTGCCGGGTGGAGCACGGTATACCATATTGCATAGCAGCGGCCTCAGGCATAAAGGAGTGTGAGAATGGAAGAAGGAAGAAAAAAGGCATTGGAAGATGCAATAACTAAGATAGAGCGCTCCCATGGCAAGGGTGCGATCATGCGGATGGGCTCGGATGAAGCAGCCAATAAAGTCCCGGTCATTTCAACGGGATCGCTTCTGCTGGATTATAAGGCCCTGACCATCGGCGGGATCCCCCGGGGGAGGGTGACGGAGATCTATGGCGCTGAATCCTCGGGCAAGACCACCCTGTCTCTGCACTGCATCGCTTCTGCCCAGGCCGTCGGCGGTGTAGCCGCATTCATCGATGCAGAGCATGCCCTTGATGTCTACTATGCAAAGAAGCTGGGGGTGAACATCGATGATCTCCTCGTATCACAGCCTGATTCCGGAGAACAGGCCCTTGATATTGCGGAAACCCTTGTGCGCTCCAATGCTGTGGATATTGTGGTGATCGACTCCGTTGCGGCTCTTGTTCCCCGGGCGGAAATAGAAGGTGATATGGGCGATTCCCACATGGGATTGCAGGCCCGGCTCATGTCGCAGGCCCTGCGTAAGCTCTCCGGGGCTATCTCCAAGACAAAGACCACCGCGGTATTCATCAACCAGACCAGAATGAAAATCGGTATTCTCTACGGGAATCCCGAGACCACCACAGGGGGCAATGCGTTGAAGTTCTATGCAAGCGTGCGGCTCCAGATCAAGAATGCAGGAGGCATCAAGGATGGCACTTCCGTGGTAGGCAACCGCACAAAGGTGAAGGTGGTAAAGAATAAGATGGCCCCTCCTTTCAAGGAAGTGGAATTCGATATCATGTTTGGTGAAGGCATATCGAAATATGGGGAAGTTCTGGATGTGGGTTCTTCGCCGGATGTGGGTGTTATCGAAAAGTCAGGATCCTGGTACAGCTTTAACAAGGAGCGGCTCGGACAGGGTAGAGAAGCAGCCAAGACGTATTTGAAGGAGAATCCGGAGATTTTTCAGGAGATCTACGACAGGATCATAGAATCATTTATCCCGGTAGAGGATAACATATCAGAAGGTGGAGACATCTAAATGGATATCAATGAAGTTTTAAAACAGGCGGTGGAGATGTCCGCCTCGGATATTCACATAAAGGTCGGTCTGCCTCCGGTTGTGAGGAGATTCGGGGCCCTGATCCCGCTGAGAGATCGACAAAAGCTTACAAACGATGATATTTCTTCCATGGCATACAGCATCATGAATCAGTACCAGCAGGCCAAGTTCGAGACTACGAACGAAATCGACCTGGCACATAGCCTGCCTGCCGTGGCCAGGTTCAGGGTGAACTGCTTCAGACAGCGGGGAAGTTTCGGCATGGTCTTCAGGGTCGTACCGACCGACCCGCCGGGCCTTGATGATCTCGGTCTTCCTGAGGTGCTCAAAAAGATCAGTCTTGAGCGCAAAGGCCTTATCCTTGTTACCGGTACCACTGGTTCGGGTAAATCCACCACAATGGCTGCCATGGTGAACAACATCAATACCAGCAGGAACTGTCATGTCATCACCATCGAGGACCCCATAGAATTTTTGCACAAGGACCGGAAATCCATCATAAACCAGCGTGAAGTGGGCTCGGACACCAATTCCTTTGCCATGGCTCTGCGGGCCGCACTCAGGCAGGACCCGGACGTGATTCTCGTGGGAGAGATGCGTGACCGGGAAACCATCGATATCGCATTGACCGCAGCTGAGACCGGTCATCTCGTGCTCTCCACGCTGCATACCCTCGATGCGGTGGAGACCATCATGAGGGTGGTGTCTCAATACCCGCCGCACCAGCACCTGCAGGTGCGTCTCCAGCTTGCGGGTATTCTCAAGGCGGTCGTATCCCAGAGGCTCATGCCCAAGGCGGACGGCCAGGGAGTTGTACCTGCAGCCGAGATCCTGGTCTCTACTGCACGGATTCGCGAGTGTATTACGGATGAGACCAGGACGGAAGAGATACCCGATGCCATTTCCGAAGGCATGGTTGCATATGGCATGCAGACCTTCGATCAGTCGCTGATGGCACTGGTGCAGGACGGCAATATCAGTTACCACGAGGCCCTGCGTCAGGCAACCAATCCCAATGACTTCGCATTGCGGATGAAGGGTATTCGAGGTACGAGTGATTCCAAGTGGGATCAATTCGAAGCGCAGCCTGAAGAGAGTGAAGAAGATACCAATGGGCAGACAAACACGACGATATTCCAAGATGGCAAGTATCGAGACATCTGAGCACGGCATACTCTATGCCCTCAGAGTCATTTCCAGAAGAGCGATATCCTCGTATGAGCTAAAAAAAAACTTGAGCTCAAGGGAGCTGGCAGCGATGTCATCGAAGCAACCATTGCGAGGATTGCAGAACTGGGATACCTTGACGATGGAGAGTATACCCTGCGCAGATCCAGGATCATGGCGGAAAAGGGCTACTGCGACTTTTATATCCGTTCCTACCTCGAGGGCCTCGGGATTCCCGCCGACATGATTGATGGTGCACTGATAAAGGTATGCGACGAAATCCCCGAAGAAAAGAGGATACTCATGCTGGTGGAAAAGAGAAAGGGTTTGGAGAAGAAAAAGATGATACGGTTTCTGGCAAACCGAGGATTTTCATTTGAGAAGATATTAAACATCATAGGTGGAGTTGATTGATGAAAGGATCTGAGATTCGCACAATGTTTTTAAAGTATTTTGAAGAAAAGGGGCACACGGTATGTTCGAGCTCCCCTTTAGTCCCGGCAGACGACCCCTCTCTGCTGTTCACCAATGCCGGCATGGTGCAGTTTAAATCCACGTTTCTTGGTACCGAAAAGAGACCGTATATACGGGCGACGACCTCACAGAAGTGTGTTCGGGCCGGTGGAAAGCATAATGACCTGGAGAATGTGGGCAGGACTGCGAGGCATCACACCTTTTTCGAGATGCTGGGCAATTTTTCCTTTGGTGATTATTTTAAGCAGGGGGCCATAGAATATGCCTGGGATCTCCTGGTGAACAGGATGGGCCTCGACCCCGACAAGCTCTGGGTAAGCGTTCATAACAGTGATGACGAAGCATACAATCTGTGGAGAGACGTCATCAAGGTGAGCGAAGACCGCATTTTGCGGCTCGGAGACAAGGACAACTTCTGGGCAATGGGTGATACCGGGCCGTGCGGACCGTGTTCGGAGATCCTCTATGACCAGGGCCCGTCTGTGGGGTGCGGGAGACCGGAATGCAAGATCGGCGAATGTGATTGTGACCGGTACCTGGAGATATGGAACCTGGTGTTCATGCAGTTCAATAAGGATGCACAGGGGAACATGACACCGCTGCCGAATCCCAATATCGATACCGGCATGGGGCTCGAGCGTATTACCGCGATCATGCAGGGGGTCCAGAGTAATTATGATACCGATCTGTTTACCCCGCTGCTTTTCTTTATACAGGACCTGTGCGGAATCAAATACGGGAGCAACGAAGAGACAGACACGTCGATGCGGGTGGTGGCCGACCATGCCAGGGC
>CAYRCP010000103.1:0-6771 GCA_964422755.1 uncultured Bacteriovoracaceae bacterium
ATTACCGACTATGAAAATTTTATCCAGACCGATGCCGCCATCAATCCCGGCAACTCGGGAGGAGCTCTGGTAAATATGAACGGGGAACTTATCGGCATCAACACGGCAATCCTCTCGAGAACTGGCGGCAGTGTAGGGATCGGGTTTGCCATACCCATCAACCTGGTCATGAGCATCAAGAAAAGCATCGATGTCTATGGGGAGGTCGTCAGAGGATGGCTCGGGGTGACTGTTCAGGAAATTACCCCCAAGATCGCAGATGCACTTTCTCTGAGATCCACGAAAGGAGTGCTGATTTCAGAGGTGATCACTGATTCTCCTGCAGACAAGGGAGGGATTACCCAGGGAGATGTCCTTGTCTCCATAAACTCGGTGGCAGTACACAGCACCGCTTCCATGAGATTCCTGGTGTCGGAGTTCCTGCCCGGGAGTTCGGTAAAGATCGGAATTATTCGGGACGGATCACTAAAGACACTGATTGTCACCATAGGGGACCTGTCAAAGGCACAGACCCCTGAGCAGAAGCTGGTAATCGAGGGTGACAGGTTTCTGGAAGGTGCCACGGTGGCTGATATAACGCCGGCTACCAGGGAATCTTTAGAGATCGGCAATGACGTAGAAGGTGTTCTTGTCATAGATGTCAAGGGTAATACCGCTGCTGCCAGGACCGGATTGAGGCCCGGTGACATCATACTCCAGATCAATACCATGAGGACTCCCGGCCTGCAGGAATTTACCGCTGTGCTCAAAGGCCTGAAAGGCAGAAAAATCAGCCTCAGCATTTACCGGCAGGGCATGATCATGACCATGACGATCATCAGATAACGGGGGAACAGGAATTTCGGGAAAGGAACGGCAAGGGAATACAACGCTGGAGTAATGGAGTGATGGAGTATTGGATAAAGATTCAGGGCGTTGGGCATCAGGCATTGTTTACAGCTTCCCGCTTCGCTAAGGCTTCAGGCTTCGTTTATAACTACGCCCGACAAGGTTGGGCTCCAGGCGATAGGAAAAATCATGTTTTGGAACTTTGGCGTAGTGTAGTTTGTGGGGGGAGGCAAGACACGCTCCATGTTTTGCCAATACTCCAGTACGCCATCACTCCAATATGAGGAGTAGATATGATACGCCCTACAGTGATTCCCAACTTGTATAGTCTTTTCGCCCCGGTGATGCCATGCGTGCGGTAATCCAGCGGGTAAAAAGGGCGTCTGTCATGGTCGGCGGCGAACAGTATTCAACCATCAGTTCGGGGTTGTGCTGTCTGATAGGGGTTGAGAAATCGGACAGCAGCGATGATATCGAATACCTTGCGCGAAAAATCTGTGGGGTAAGAATTTTCGAAGATGCCGCAGGCCTGATGAATCTCGATGTCGAACAGGCCGGAGGCGATATCCTGCTGATCTCCCAGTTCACGCTTATGGGAGATGCAAGAAAGGGGAGAAGACCCTCGTTCACCATGGCTGAAGAACCCCGCAGTGCAGAAAAATTGTTTGAAGGGCTTGTGAAAAGGGTTCGGGAGATCCATCCGGGTCACGTGGCCACGGGAAAATTTCAGGCCATGATGGACGTGAATATCGTCAATCATGGCCCGGTTACCATCCTCTTTGACAGCAGGAAGCTGTTTTAATCAATTTTTCGCAGCTTTTTAGAAGATCCCACCGGTTTTTGCGGGGCCGCGAAAGGCATCCCCAACAAGGGAAGGCCTTCACGGGCGGGTGATTGATCCTTCCCGGTATCTACTTAAAGCGGTTAATTCTCTCCATGAGCTTGTCTTCCGGCATGGCACCGACAATGTCTCCGACCTTCTGGCCATTTTTGAAGACGAGCAGGTTGGGAATGGACCTGATCCCGTATTTCGATGCGGTCTGCTGACTGGTCTCTACATCGAGCTTTGCAAAGACGACTTCTCCTTGAAGCTTGCCGGCAAGGGTTTCAATAATGGGACCCAGCATCTTGCATGGCCCACACCATTCGGCCCAGCAGTCTACAACAAGGAACGGGTACTTTGCCACTGCCGCTTCTATGTTTTCATCGCTCACTACGAGAGCTGTATCAGGATTATCAACGAATGTATTTTCTGTCATGGTATTGCCTCCTGGGTATGATTTTGGTTTAAGGTTTATTCCAGGAACCGTACGCGGTCCCCTTGAGATCGCTTATATACTGTTCTGCCGCAAATGCAGCGGTGGCTCCGTCTCCGCAGGCTGTCACCACCTGCCGCAGGAGCTTTTTCGTGCTGTCTCCACAGGCGAAGATCCCTGACGCAGAGGTTTGCATCTTCTCATCGACTTTGATATAGCCGACATCATCAAGTTCAACAATGCCCCCAAGGAAGGAGGTGTTGGGGATATACCCGGTGAAGACAAAGACCCCTTCCACATCGAGGGTCTTTTTCTTATCAGGGGCATTCACATCCTGAAGGACGATGCCCGTAACCGCCGTATCGCCGGTGATTTCTTCGACCACGGCATTCCACTCGAAACGGATCTTCTCATTTGCCGATGCCCGTTCCTGCAGGATGGCTGTTGCCCGAAGCCGGTCCCTGCGGTGTACAATGGTTACCTCCGAGGCAAACCGGGTAAGGAACAGTGCCTCCTGAACCGCGGTATCACCGCCGCCCACTACTACTACCTTGCTGCCCCGGTAGAACGGTCCGTCACAGGTGGCACAATACGATACGCCCCTGCCGGTTAATTCCTCCTCCCCCGGGACGTTGAGGTGGGCATACTCGGTTCCGGTGGCAATGATCAGGGCGAGGGCCTGATAGGTTTCACCTCCTGCCGAGACCTCCCACCCCTGAGATATCCGGGTAACGGAGGAAACATCTTGTTGAACCATCTCCAGGCCGAATCTCTTGGCCTGGAGGGTAAACTTTTCTATCAATTCAAGGCCCGTGATTCCGTCGGGAAAACCCGGATAGTTTTCCACCATGTCGGTGGTTGTGATCAGGCTCGGATTGAAAGCACTGGCAATCATGAGCGTTTTCATGTTTGCCCGGGATGCATAAATTCCTGCGGTCAGTCCTGCCGGTCCTGAACCAATGATGATAATATCGTACATCTCTTATCCTTTCTCTTTGATATTGTTTTCAAGCAGTGCGAGGAGCCCCTGTATCTTTTCCGGATCCTTGAGAAAATAGCACTTCACATTTCCCTTTCGAATACAATCCACAATGCCGTTGACCTTGAGAATAGACAGGTGCTGGGACGTGTTTGCCTGGCTTATGTGGACCGTATTCTCCACTTCACGCACACATTTCTCGCCATCAATGAGTTTCCTGGCAATCTGAAGTCTCACCGGGTGTCCCAAGGCTTTCAGGAAAGATGCCGTGTTTTCGTTTTGAGACATAGGATCTCCTCTCTAATAGAGTATCAACATATAATTATATATTTATATGCTTATCACTCTTTAGTCAAGCCTTGATTTTTTCAACACACTTAGTACTATGTGGTATAAGGTTAAAGATAAAACGTTTTGCACGGGGGGCAAGCTATGAAGAGGTTTATCATCGGTGCACTCATAATTTTGTTTATACCGGCGATCTGTCAGGCAGAGGGATATGTGGTACTCAATTACGGTATCGCAGGCGAGATCGATGAGCCAAGTCTTGGCGTAGAGATCGGCGGTATCTTTCTTTCATATCTGCACCCCACAGGTGGTGCTCTCAGCCTCGGCATAGGGATCAGCGCAGGCGATACGGACGAAGATCCTCCCACGGCTTCATCTCCTCCTGCACCTGCACCGGCATATGACGCAGTCCGTGATTTCAACGATGGTAGCGAGCAGGAAGTATATGTCAGCTTCGGCGCGGAGATGGTCCCGTCATTCTTTGGCATAGCAGGGCTGGGGTATGCATCTCAGAACACCACCACCATCGGGACGTCCGGCGGGCAGAATTATGAAATTGATACCGGTACGGACAAGAATGTCACGTGGATGCTGGGAATGCGCTACATAGTAGAAGGTATCAATGTCGGCCTGGGGTATCATTCCAGGCGGGGTATTCTGGCGAGTCTCGGGGTAGCTTTTTAATTTGCAGGTATTTACCAGGAGGATATCCTTAAGTCCATCTGCGAATGGAAATACGACATGAGATTCGATTCCACCATATGCATTTCCATGGTGTTTTTTCTTATAACCGGGTGTGCTGCATTGAGCGATTATTCCCGGTTGACCCGGGTTTCGAGGATCTCGATTTCCCAGGGAGATTTCAATAATGCCCTCACAGTTTTTCCGGAGCGTTCGGCCAAGGGGGGCAACGAAGTGCTGATTCGCATGGAACGGGGGGTTCTTCTCCAGGCCCTGGGTGAATATGAAAACAGCTCCCGGGAGTTTGAACAGGCAAAAAAAAAGATCAGATTCTTTGAGGACAAGGCGGTAATCTCTGCGACGAGAACCACCGCGCAGGCAGGTTCGCTCATAATTAACGAGCAGGTTCAGCCCTATGAAGGGGAAGATTTCGAAAAGATCCTCATACACGGACTCGATGCCGTCAATTATCTCATGCTGGGAGATCTCGAAGGGGCCCGTGTCGAGATACGCAATGCCTACACAAGGCAGAAGGAGTTGTACGAGAAACACGCCAGGGAGTTGGAGAAAGCCAAGAAAAACCGTGAAAATGATTGGGAAAGATCATTTCAGGATGCAGACCCGGGAGGATACGACCGCCTGCAGCGCGAGGCCCGATCGGTTTCGAGCATCTATCAGAATGCCTTTGCATACTACATCTCAGCACTCGTATATGAACTGGTCGACGAACCTGATGAGGCGTATATCGACCTGAAAAAGGCGATTGATGCAGCTCCCGATTCACGGAGCATCCACAGGGATCTCATCCGTCTCAGCAAAGAGCTCAATTTCAGAGAAGACACACAGATGTGGGAGTCCCGGTATGGAAAAGGCGAGAGCATCACCGGGGATATGGTGGATGTCTTTGTCATCTTCGAGCTGGGCCTTGCACCGTACAAGGAGGCCGTGGCCATTCCCATCCTCCTGTCCGAAGGGGGATTTGTTTCGGCATCCATGCCGGTATACCGGTTTACCCCGACATCGCTCAGCTCAGGAAGCATTGTCTATGATGGACACAGCCAAGAGACATCCGTGGTTTCCGACACCGATGCCATTGCAGCGAGGAATCTGCTGGACAAATTTCCCGTACTCTTTGCAAAACAGATTGCGCGCACCTACTTAAAGGCGCGGGCGACCAATCAACTGTCAAAGGATTACGGGGCATGGGGTGCCCTGGGCGGTACGCTGGCATCGGTCATTACGGAACAGGCGGATCTGCGGACCTGGTCAAGCCTGCCAAAGGAGATTCAGGTGGCACGGGTTTTTGTTCCCGGCCAGACAACGAATGTTACGATCAGGAGCATTCCCGGTGCATATGAAGAGAAAGTCGATATACCCGAAGGTGCCAGGCATCTGATTGTCCTGTGCAGGGCAACCAATGCCGGTCTATCGATACACACAAGAGTATATTAAACAGGAGGGGAGAAAAATGATAAGGCTAAGACGATATGTATGGTTGATTGCACTGCTGCTGGTGGCATGTGCCGGAACAGCTTCGAACATTCTCCATGTACAGGCCGGGCCCGGCGGGCTCAGTTCAAAAAAGGAAGAGATCAATGACGTGTCGCTTTCCCGCAGCCTCACTTTTGGTGAAGTGAGCGTGAGGCCCCTTGGGCTTGGTTCATCCATGGAGGCCCAGGTAATCATACAGAATAAGAGCAAACGTGATGTCATGTTCGAGTACCGGATTATCTGGTATGATGCCGCAGGATTCGAGATATCGTCTGCGCCGATCTGGACACCGGCTTTGCTTTCGGGGCGGGAGGCCCGGGGCTTCAGATCAACCGCACCGGCTCCGAATGCGACGAACTTCAAGTGTATGATCAGAAGGCCGCATGGCCTCACTGATACGGGATCATAAAAAATATTCCAGGAGGTGGAATGTGAATATAACAAGACAGATCTATGCTGTTTCGGTGGTAATAGTGGTGCTCATCTTCTCAGGGTGTGCAACGGCACCCAGCGTCAGCTATGGAAGCCCGGAACAGGTGGAAACCGTGACAACGGAGTTTGGATCAACCGATCTTCAGGTAATTGCGGAAAAGATGGTGAATTCGCTCCTTGCAACACCGGTATTGTCCTCAGGCCAGCGTCCTGTGCTGTATGTGCACAGGGTAAAGAACAAGACAGACGAGCATATCGATACCAAATCCGTTACCGACAAGATTCGGGTAACGCTCTTGAAGTCGGGCAGGGTCAGATTTTCTGCGGTAAACGAGGTCAATGACGAGATGATCAAACAGCTCGAATACCAGACAAGCTCGGGCATGGTTGATCCGAATACGGCAAAGACTATGGGCCGGCAGGTGGGAGCAGACTATTTTCTCTTCGGGGAACTGACGTCCATCAAGAAGGCTGCCGGACGGATCAAGGATGTCTACTTCAAATTCACCATGAATCTTGTCAATATCGAAACAGGCCTCATCGAGTGGGCTGATGAAAAAGAGATCAGAAAACAGGCAAAAAAGCCGCTCCTGGGCAAATAACGACGATTTTATTGAGCTGAGGAGATAGTGCCGGGATAATGTTTAGCTGCAGCAGCTTTGTGGTCATTTCATATGGCGATGGACAAGAGTGAGAGGAGAACAGATCCTGTATTTTTATTCAAGCACACGGCTGAAGAGGTCCTGCGTGAAGAACGTGCTACGTTGGACTTGACTGGTTTTCGTTAAACATATACAAGCAGGGCATAGTATTTAT
>CAYRCP010000104.1:0-6713 GCA_964422755.1 uncultured Bacteriovoracaceae bacterium
TATATGATGATGAAGATGATGAAAATATTATCCCTGCTGGTGTGTGTTGTGTGTCTATGCGTGCTGCCCGGAGCCTGGGCCGCGCAGAGACTGACCAACCAGGTGGCACCGGCGCAGTCGCCTACCCAGGGGCTGAGTTCGGGTGTTGCGAACGTTGCCCCGGCCAGCCTGAACCGCACTGCTCCCGGCGGCGCCTTTACCTGCACTCCAGCGCCGCTGCCTGAACAGAAGAAGGCCAGCCTGATCAACGATGTCCGGGCCCAGTCCGGCAAAAAACGTATCCAGATGCCGCCCAGCATTAACGAGGTGGTGCTCAGCCCTTCAAAACCGAGTTCAGGCAACAGCTGGCTGGCGTGTGTAAAGGGCACCTTGTATGCCAGACCACCCCATGGCCAGGCCGATCTGATACCCAGCGACGGCGGCCAGTATGAACTGGAGTTCGCTCCGCTCAGGAGCGGATCGTTCTACCTGGTAGACTGCGTGGTGGAATCGTACGCGCAGAAAGCAACTGGATTGATGAGCTCATCTCTCCGTCAGGTTGAAAATGCACAGTGGAGTGTCACAGGTACGCAGGAACGTACCATCGCCCAGGAAGACGGCCATATGTATTTCTCGTTCAGGGCCGGTGGATCCAGTGCGCACTTCGTCATCAAGCCCAGGGCTGTGATGGGCCGTCTCTACCGCGTGGAGCTAACCCGCGTGCCCTAGGCCGAAATATGTACATGCCGGGGCAAAATAATCCTGCCATGGAATTGTATGCACTACCCCATGGCGGAAACTAAGGAGCTGCTATGGAAATGATACCATTCATTGTCGGGGCTGCCATGGCGGCCTTTGCCGTGGTCCTGCTGCATCGTGCAAAAAAGGACTGGGGTTATCATAAACTTGTAAAGGGGATCAGTCTTTCTCCCATCAGGCATGTCCAACCCGGACTGTGCCTGGTGGAAGGGATTGTGGAGAGTGAAGAGACGATTTCGACTCCCTACACCCATACCCCATCGGTCTGGCACGGATGGAAGGCCACCGTGCAGCGGGAGCTTCGAAAAAATACAGCCGAAGAATCACTCTCTACAGGAGAACTGAACTGCCCCTTTGTGCTGAAAGAGGGCACAGGCCGCATCACGATAGAGCCGAAAGGAGGCACTGCCATCTCTTACCCCCACAGCCATGTCCTGAAATCTGAAAGCGGCAAACGCACCGGCATTGGCGAACGTATAAAAAAGATGAAAGAGATGGACAATCAGCAGTATGGCCCTGGAGAGAAGAAACCTTTCTTCCGCAAACTGGAGCAAGAGGCCCCTCTGGATATCCCCGACGACCTGGAGGAGATTGTTCCGGGCTCAAACGAGGCCAGACAGGCCTTACACAAATATTACGAGTCCTGGGTTCAGAAAGGAGACCGCGTCTTTGTCCTGGGTACCGTATCAGACAAGGGCGGATGGAAAAACCTGTGCATTACCAAGGCTCCCGGGGCACCGCTCATGCTGTCGAATCAATTAGACGACCTCACTGCAGGCACGTTTTACCGGGGCTTTATCGTACAACTGCTCTTCGGATCGATCCTGGCAGTGATCGGCATCTGCATTCTGGGCTACT
Organism: uncultured Bacteriovoracaceae bacterium; assembly: GCA_964422755.1. Taxonomy (GTDB): domain Bacteria; phylum Desulfobacterota; class Desulfomonilia; order UBA1062; family UBA1062; genus DSAD01. The sequence goes on from CAYRCP010000104.1 coordinate 1,597, forward strand.
CATTCGGCATAAGTTTATAACCCACTAGATAAGGAGAACGATATGATTAAAAAAACGGTTATGCTTGTTGTTGTATTTTCGATAACGCTTTCTCTAGGCACTGCCTTTGCAGCAGGTCCGAACATGAAACCCGGAAAATGGGAGATCACCACGCAGACAGAGATGGAAGGTATGCCCATGAGTATCCCGCCTGTTACCCATACTCAGTGTATCATGGGAGACGAACTGATACCCCAGAGCCAGGATGCCAACAGTGAATGCGTGGTTTCAGATATGGAGATCTCCGGCGATACGGTTTCCTGGAAGATAGTCTGCTCCGGCCAAAACGGCGGCATGGAGGGAACCGGCAAGATCATCTACAGCGGCGACAGCATGGAAGGAACCATGGATATGGTTATTCAGGGCGCGGGCATGCAGGTTAAAAACAAGATCAGCGGGCGTCGCATCGGCGATTGTGACTAAACAGGGGGAATCATCTTCCCTCATGGCATTCACCGTTAACGAGTGGGATCCCGTTCTCAGAAAAATTTCCCGGGCGGGATCTCCGCCATCTGAGTGTTGCAGGCCCTTCTCAGAATGCTGCATTGATTATACGTGGTGGATAACAATTTATATGAAAATAGAATCCAGTATCCAGAATAAAAACCTTAAAAGAGGTATGCTAATAGCTGAAGCACAACGAAAACTTTTCATCCTTCGTTGTGGCCAAATGGCCATGCCCGTTAGGCAGGAGAAAAACCCATGAAACATGTTAAGGTACTATTCTTTACGCTTCTCTTGATTATGTTTGCTGTCTCGATTCATGCACAGGAGGCAAAAGAGCATCCCCTGATCAGGCCGTTCCCCGGATCAAAACTCATGCCCAAGGGCGACTACAAGGATTTTTCAGAGTATACCTTCAATGTTACCGATCCCCAGACCAACAAGACTGTCAAGCAGACAGTGAAAGGAAAATTCTGGAAGCTTACCTATCGCCTCTATGACTCCCAGGGTAAATGGGACGGCTCGCACTCAATTCTTGAGTACCGTGAGAACTACAAGCAGGCTGCGCTGGAAAAGGACGGAGAGATCCTGTACGAGAATCAGGGATACCTGACCTTCACCCTGCCGGGAGACGACGGCTCTACGACCTGGTGCGAAGTCCATATCTGGAACAAATCCCAGCAGGACATCCGTGTCATCGAGGAAGCAGGGTTCAAGAAGACCCTGACCTTCGGGCCTGCCGAGATGAAGGCCGCGCTGGACAAGGATGGCCGTGTCCAGCTCTACGATATCCTCTTCGACGTGGACAAGGCAACCCTCAAAGAAGAGTCCACCAAGCAGCTACAGCACGTGGTTACCCTTATGAAGGATAATCCCCAACTCATGCTCGAGGTCCAGGGCCATACCGACGACCAGGGCAGTGATGACTACAACCTGAAACTCTCGCAGCACAGGGCAGAAACCGTGGTGGCCTACCTCGGGCTCTTTGGTATCGATTCCAGCCGCCTCGTGCCAAAAGGCTATGGTGAATCCACACCCGTGATGCCCAATACCACAGAAGAAGGACGGGCAAAAAACCGGCGTGTGGAGCTGGTAAAACCATAACCTGCAGACGTTTCGGATACAGGGGCCATTCGCCAAGAGGTCTCGCAGCTCATTGTGCAAACATGGAGGATGGTACCGAACAAACGTGTGCGGTGTGAATCCGGCGATAATATCTGTTTGTCATGGCCAACAACTCAACCCATAAAGCGATCTCAAGAGTCTCCAATCTCACGAGATTGCTTTACTGGGTTCGCAGGCGACAGTAATTGACCCATGAGGAGTTTCATCCCTTTTAAAGGGATAATCAAATATTGCCATATGATCGTTAATAGGGATACATACATGGGATGAATATCTACCGAAACTGGTTCCTGGCAAGCCGTCCCTAGTCATTTACCATGACGGCAATCTCCGTCGGTGTCGGGGGTGCGCTCGCTTCCCTCCATGGGCATTTTTCTGGCCTCTGTTTCTGATAACACTCCTTCTTGCGGTTATCCTTCACTCAGCTGTCAACCTGATAAATGATTACTGCGACGTACTCAGCGGGGTGGACACATTGGAGACATCCACGGCCCAGTACCGTCCTCACCCCCTGCTGGAGGGCAAACTCACCCCCAGGCAAGGCAGTGTTCATCGGCTTTTTTTCAGCCGCAGCCCTGCACCTGATATTTTTCCTGGGAAAAGAGATTTCCACCCTGATATTCCCCTTTGCCGCTCATCAGATCGGCAGCGTATACGGCAAAGGCAGGGGACATCCATGGGGATTATCTTTTTCCTGCTGTTCTTCATCACCGGGCCGGCCGAAGAGATATACTGGCGCGGCTATGTCCAGGACTCGCTCATGTATTCTCTCGGGGAAACAAAGGACTGGCTCGTTACGACAGCCATTTATGCAGGCGTACACCTGTGGTCTTTCAATTTTATGCTCATTGCAGCTGCCGGCATGGCTGGTGCCTTCTGGGGTCTTATGTACCGGCGCTGGCGCAGCCTCACCCCGGCAATCATTTCAAACTCTCTCCGGAGCGCAGTCATTTTTGCCGTTTCCCATGTAATAAAACTTTCAGGCCCTGGCATTTTACATGGATGGGCATGCAACCAGATGATCACTGGAAATTCCATTGAGCTAAATACGCTGCATCTATTAGTTACACATGCAGGATTTCATGGTACAAAGTAAGTTATATCAAACGGCTCTACACGAATCGCTCCAGGGCTAAGGAAAGATAAGGGACAGCAGCTCTTGCTTTTTGCCGCCTACACTATAAAAGTATGGAACAAGACCCGCATTACAAATAAATTTTATTTGAGGAAAAACATATGAAAGACTTTAAATGGAACCAGCGCGAAAAATCAATCTCACGGGCTGCCTTTGATAAAGCTTACAACAAAGAATGCGCTCACATTATCGAAGCGGTTAAAAAGCAGGCAAGCACTCTGACCGAACCGGAAGATATCTGGACATTGGAAGACTATCTGTTTAAAAAGAGAAAAGATATCGATCAACGATATGATTACCGATACTCGGTATTGATACCTGTTTTCGGGGTATTGGTGCGCCAGGGTTGGATTGAAATGAAAGATCTGGAGGGACTCGGACAAGAGAAGCTTTCAAAAATCCAAAGCATTGCAAACTTCTTAAATGATTAGCGACGTGGAAACAACAACCAGGAGGAATTTTGAATGAAATTAAAGAAGATGTTGTTCGTGGTCTCGATGGTGCTTTTACTCGTTTCATCACCAGCAGTGGCAGGTGATTTTGACTGGATAAAGGATTTCAACATCAAAGCCGAAGCAGGCCCCGACGGTTTCAGGGCGAGACTTGCCGCCCGTTTCGACATAGCAGGCATTAAGATCGATACCGTGCTCAAAAATGTTGAAGAACCGGCAGATGCCTACATGGTGCTCCGTCTTGGAGAACTTTCGGGAAAACCCACAGAGCGCGTTATTGAAACATACAAATCAGGCAAGGCCACAGGCTGGGGAGCAGTTGCCAAGAGCCTGGGGATAAAGCCCGGATCAAAAGAGTTCCTTGCCCTGAAAAACAAAAGCGACTTGTACGATGACCATCATAAGGGCAAGGCCGAAAAAAAAGGCAAAGGAAAAAAAGGAAAAAGCTGACCTGTCTCGGCATTCACAGGAGCACTTAGACATGATGGACCGCATCGACATTGCAAAGAACTGGCTCCCCCGCTACACAGGGATGGCTCTGGACGAGTTTGGCGACCACATCCTTCTGACCAATTTCCGCTATTATGTCGATCAGTTTGCCCAGCGATTCGGGGTTGATGTGTCTGGGGAAAATCGTCCGATGCAGGCGGCGACGAATACCGCAGGGTTGACCATAATCAACTGCGGTATGGGCTCGGCAAATGCAGCCACCATCATGGACCTGCTCAGCGCACGCCAGCCGCAGGGCGTTCTGTTTCTGGGAAAATGCGGCGGCCTGAAACGCCGGACAGAGATCGGCTACTTTATCCTGCCCATTGCCGCCATCCGGGGTGAAGGTACCAGCAATGATTACTTCCCGCCGGAAGTGCCGGCCCTTCCCTCCTTCAAACTGCACAAGTTCATCTCGCAGAAAATCGTCGAGCATGGGTACGAGTACCGCACCGGTGTGGTCTACACCACCAACCGGCGGGTATGGGAACATGACCTGCAGTTTCTTGACCGGCTCAAGCAGATGACCTGCATCGCCATTGACATGGAAACGGCCACCATCTTCATCGTCGGCCACCACAACGGGATCTCACGCGGTGCGCTCCTTCTGGTATCGGATGTCCCCCTTGCGCCCGAGGGAATCAAGACCGAAGAATCCGACGACCGGGTAACCAGACAATGGACGGAGAACCACCTTGAACTGGGAATCGAAGCAATGACAGAGATCGGGGTGAAGGGCGAGCCGATCAAACATTTTACCTATTGAACCGGCCAAGCCCGGGGATAAAAGGGATACACTACGCTCCACCGCAGTGCACAGGTTGAATGATCCGGGAATTGCAAAAGATCTATGGTTTGACTTATCCCAGTGTAGCGACAAACCCCGCGTCTGTATGATCGATGGTGATCGCTGATTTGTCCGGATTAACGCCTTTTCTCAATGCGATGCGCACTCCGTTACTCTCGCAGAGTGTATCACCTGTTTGCGGCTCCTCCAGAGCCACTTTCAAGAATACCCCTGTTCAGACGGCCCCGGCCGGAGAAACCCTCAGGCAGGCGGAAGGGATATCCGCGGTGAGCCCACCCAGGTGTTTCAGTGCCGAATCAGTAAACGATATCATTGTGCACGCCCTCCATTTTGGCAAAATACTGATAAATTTCCTCACTGTCAAAGCCAATGAGAAGCTCCGGTTCAGAGATGACCTGCAAGGCAGTGCTCTGCAAATATTTGTCCACCAGTGTTCAGAGGAAATCCCGGACAGATTCTTACTCGGACGATAACGCGCTCATCTTGTCCGCCATAACCCTGGCATGAGTTTCGCTTACCAGATACCGCAGCTCATAAAACAGCAATACCCCGGTCAGCAGGGCTGATCCGAGGTCTGAAACAGGCCCGGCCAGCCAGACACCATTGAGCCCGAGAAACCGGGGCA
>CAYRCP010000105.1:0-6699 GCA_964422755.1 uncultured Bacteriovoracaceae bacterium
CTGATAAGGATATCTTTATCAGCGATGTTGTCCATGGTGCCGTTATAGAGATACACGAGGAAGGGACCGAGGCCGCAGCATCAACAGCGGTAATCATGACAAAAAGCGTTTCCTCTGCCAGGGTTTTTGCTGCAGACCATCCATTCATATTCATGATACGCGAAAACGCTACAGGCTTTGTGCTGTTCTTTGCCAGGGTGATGAGCCCTCTTTGATAACGCCTTATTTTCAAGCCATCGAGGAACTCAGCGTTTGACAAGCAGTACCGGGGTTTGAGCATGCCGGATCACGCGTTCCGAGACAGAACCGAGGAACATGTCCTTTACATTGGTCCTGCCGTGTGAGCCCATGATGATTACCGAGATATTCTCCTCTCTTTCAACCCGCAGGATCTTGCTTGCAGGGATCCCTGTCTCGATACGTATGATGACTTTCAGGCCGTTTCTCTCAAGATGCTTCTGTATAAATGTGATCTTGTTGAGCGCTTCCTTGCGCAGGTCGTTCTCGATGGCTTTGAAATTATGCGGTTCCCACACGAGGAGTTCGAGGTTTCTTGTATCTATGACATGCAGGACAACCACCTCCCGGGCACCGGCATATTTGAGGTGATCGACATATTTCAAAGCCTTTTGCGCTACATCGGAAAAATCTGTCGGGTAAAGTATCTTTGTGAACATCGTAGCCTCCTCATGCATGCCTGTTCATCTGCAAGATTTCAGTTGTATACTATTGTAATACCCTGATCCGGAAAATCCAGTCGTAACTACTCATGTAGTCAGCCTGAAGCTTTTTAGGCTGAAGGCTGAAGGTTGAAACGAGCCCGGAAAGTACGTTTTCCTGCACTTTAACGAAGAAACAGCAAATCTTCGCGTTAAACATGCCTTCAAAGCGTGCTATTTTCCAGCTTTTCCTAACAGCCTTCAGACTACAGCCTAATAGCCTAACCCGGACAAGCCGGAACCAAGAAGTTTTAAAAAAGTTAACTCCTATAAATCGTCATAGTGTCGGCGAAATAGCCATTATGTGCTGGGGCGTTGATCAAGAATAATTCATTCTCGCGCCAAGCCGCCAAGGCGCCAAGGGACCAACTATGATTTTTCTTGTCTCAGGTTTCCTCATTCTTTGCGTCTTGGCGCCTTTGCGCGAGTTTTTCTTTTCTCCAGTTACTATACTGCAAGAATACCGTGTCTTCAGATAATTGCGGACATGATAATAAATTCTTTTGCCATTCTTGCAAGAACTTTACAACTTAGGGACTAATGAACCCCCCCCGGGGGGCATCTACCTGCCTGAGTAGTTACCTCCAATCTTTTATCATTGCGCGTACAGACCATGAAAATATTTCTCCTGTGCATACAACTGAAGGTGTGATAGCTGCTTGCATAGTCAGGGAATAATGCGTGGCAAAGCACCTGATAAGAACGCGTACAATAAGGTTGCGGCATGCTTTCATACCTTTTTTCAGGCATGGTTTTCGGCCTTTCAGCAGGGCTTGCACCAGGGCCCCTGCTGGCACTGGTCATCGCAGAGACACTAAAAGGCGGCCTGTGGGCAGGGATCAGGGTGGCTTTTGCGCCACTGATCACGGATTTGCCCATCGTCATTCTTACCCTGTTTGTCATCTCAAGGCTCACGAATTTTACGATGATTCTGGGCCTTATATCCTTATCAGGCGCTGTATTCGTGACATATCTGGGCTACGAGAGCTTCTGTTCAAAAGAGATCCCGGTATCTGCGGGTGGAGAGGATTTGCAGTCGCTCAAGAAAGGGGTTGTTACCAATCTATTGAACCCCCATCCCTATCTCTTCTGGTTTTCCGTTGGATCTCCGACAGTCGTAAAGGCGTATTTTGAACATGAGCCTTATGCCGCAGTATTTATCTGCAGTTTTTATGTGCTCCTTGTGGGCGCCAAGGTGGGTCTGGCTGTGTTGATACACACCTCAAGGTCGCTTCTGCTCGGGAAGGCCTACCAATACACCATGAAGATCCTGGGGATGATTCTGCTGATCTTTGCCGTTTTCCTGTTGTGGGACGGGCTTGGTTTTCTGGGGTTTCATTGAGAAGCACGCGAAAAGCTCTTTTCTAAACTCCCAAAATATGAAGAACTTACCGCAGAGACGCGGAGATCGCAGAGAAAAACAAGATTTCTGAGCGGGATGTTACAGGTGCGTGCTGAATAACATGCTTATTTATAGGCATTACCTCTTGGAATGATAGCGTATACATAAATCATCTTTTGTTCGAGATCCGGGGTAAACAGTATCCTCCAATCTCCTATACGTAAACGATAATCACCTTTTAAGGATCCCAGAAGTGCTTTTACGCCGGGGTGATGAAAAGGATCATTTGATTGCTCTAGTTGCATTAAAGCATCTCTGACCCTTTTTCTCATATCTTTACTCAGTTTTCTGTATGACTTTTCTGCAGAGGGCTTTAACTCAATCGTCCAGTTCATGGAGTTTCGTTCCCTTTACAGCCTTTTTTATTTCATCTTTCCCTTTTTTTATAAGGGTTACCCATTCCGGACGAGAGAGAAGGTCCAAGGTTTCCTGGTGTTGTGAGAGATATTCATCGATCAGCTCGGAAAGGATATCCTTCATATCTCTTTTCTCAATGCTTGCAATGATTTTTAGAGCATCTCTTTTTTCTTCCGGTATTCTGACTGTTGTTGTACCCATACCGTTACCTCCTTTGCAGTAGCTTCGTAGCTTAATCTACCAGGCTACTAGTGTCAACGAATTATCATTGAACTACGGGGGGATTGGTAAATGGTAAAAAGTGAAGAGTTGAAAAAGGGACCATTCAGCCTCCTGAATCAAAAACATCGCGGCTGAAAGCCGCTCCCACAACTCTGCCGGACAGCAGAATTGGACGCGATTGAGTCGCGTTCGTCAGGCTGAGGTCTATGGATGGATCGAATCACAAAGATATATTCCCCGGGTTTTTGATTTTAAAATCCGAGATTCGCAATCCGAAATTCGAAATGTCAATCTTCTGCCTGGGACCCCGAACAATCCTGCTCGAACTGCCTTCTGCCCCAGTTCCCGATCTCCCTTGCTCGTCCTGCCTGGGTTCTTGAACTACCAGGCTCGTCCTGCCTTCTGCCTATGTTTCTAAGCCCCTCTGCTCGATCAATTAAGGATGCTGAAGTGTATGTGCGGTTTTTTCCTCGCAACACAGGTTTCTGCAGCATGTGCGAGGCGCAGGAGCACATGTTCCTCCCAGGGCCTGGCGATTGCCTGAAATCCTATGGGGAGCCCTGATCCGTCATAACCGGCCGGGAACGATATGGCCGGGAATCCGGTAAAATTGGGCGGTGCGGCAAACCGCATGATCTCCGCGAGGACAGAAAGGTCCGACTCCCCATCCGGCAGGGCATCTCCAGGAATGGGAGGTGCCGTGCAGCCTGTGGCCGGGGTGATGATGAGGTCGGCCTTTTCCAGCACTGAAGCAAAGTTATCAATGGTGCGGGTCCGGATGCGCTGCGCCTGGATGTAGTCCCTGGAGGTGAATGTCCGGGCCAGTGCAAGGTTGATCCTCACATCGAGGCCGAAGTCCTGTGCATGCTCTTTATGGTAACGATCCATGGCTGTTGCCATCTCCGAAGAGATGGTGACGATATGGGCTGCACGTGCAGCCTCCAGGTCCGGGATCTCAATATCGATGATTTTTGCTCCCATGCCTTTGAACGCCTTGAGCAGTTCTTCGCATGCAGCCACCATGGCTGGTGATGCATGGCGGAACCATTCCCAGTAGACGCCGAGTTTGAGACCGGTCAGGTCGAGGTTTTCAAAGCCGTCAAGGGTAACCGTTGGCTGATGAAGGGTATTATTGTCTCTCGGGTCGGGTCCTGCCATGATTGCATAGGCCATCGCAGCGTCTCTTGCCGTTGCTGCCAGCGGGCCGATGTGAGCGACACTCCAGTCCAGGGCTGCTGCGCCGAATTCACTGACCCGGCCGTACGTCGGCTTCAGACCCACAACCCCGCAGAAAGCTGCAGGGATACGAATGGAACCGCCTCCGTCCGCTCCTACGGCAACCGGGCAGATTCCTGCAGCTACAGCCGCGGCACTGCCGCTTGAACTTCCCCCGGTATAGTGGTTCGGGTTATAGGGGTTGCGCACGGTCCCATGATGGGGGTTGAGTCCGGTTACCCCGATGCCGATCTCGTGCATGACGGTCTTGCCGATGAGCAGTGCACCTGCCTGTCTTAGTCGAGCCACTACCGTTGCGTCCTGGCTTGCCGGTGATGTTCCCAGGAAACGTGTTCCCACCATGGTCCCATAGGGTGTCTGGTCGATCTCATCCTTTACCGCCACAGGCACGCCGTCAAGGATACTCAGGGGGTTACCCTTTTTTATGCGCTTGGCTGCCAGGGCTGCCTGTTTTGCGAGGTCTTCGCGGTCAAAGGCGCGAAAGGCCTTGAGCGGTGGGGCTGTTGCATCGCTGTCTTTAATGGATTCAAGAATGCGCTGTGCCACGTCTTCCGGTGTGATTTTCCCGTCACGATAGGCCCGGGTATAATGGGTGATGGAGCTGAAGGCAAATCCCTCAGGCTTTTTCTCGGGTGATCGAGATAATGGGCCAATGTCCGGCGGGGCATATCTCTTTATGGATTTTGGATGGATGTTGAGCGGGATATGGGTGGGCGGTTCATCGATTTTCAACGTTCTCATCCGGGTTATGCCGCCTTCCTTCAGGACGCGGCCCATTACCAGGTGCTTCAGCACCGGATGTTCCATGATTTTTGCAGATATCTGCAATGCCTTTCCGGCCAGTCTTGGGACCTGGATAGACTTGAGATCGTATTTCACCGGTTTACGCATAGCAACCTCCTCATATCATTATAGCTTTAATAGTACGCTGTTGGAAAACAAGAATCAAGAGCAGGGGATTGATTTCAAGCCCTCATCACTGCCGGATCAGTTCGTTTTCAGGTCATATTCTCCAGGCAGTCGAGTATTGTATCGATGAATCTACCGGGCTGCTCGATAAACGGCCAGTGTCCTGAATTTTCAACAGCGATCCATTTCACGCCTGCAGAACTCAGCAGCGACCTTGAATGTGTTCCGGTTCCCCGGGGATTGCCCAGGATGTATACGTTGGGCACCTTGAGCTCGCTGAGCCTGCGGGGTATTTCTTCTGATCTCGAGATATCGACAAGTTCACGGCTGTTGAAATAAAGGGTTGTCGGGTCGCACATCAAAAGGCTTGCGTAATAGGTTCTCAATGTCTTGTCCCGAAAACCACCCTGGTAGATTTTGCTCAGCAAGTGTTCCCGTTCATGGGAAACAAACTCATCAAGGCCGACTGCAGTAATTGTCCTGCTTATTGTACAGTCCTCATAGGAGACATTGCCTTCTACGTTGATGAAGCTTTTGGCGTACTCTTGATGCTTTTCGCACAATATCATACCAATAACGCCTCCCATTGAATGGCCGATAATGCAGCAGCCCTGAATACCCTGTTCGTTCAGCCATTGCGCCAGCACATCAGAGAGTTCTTCAAGATTCAGGGGTTTCTCCGGCCATGGGCTCTTGCCGTATCCCGGCAGGTCGGCGGCGATATGAGTCCACCGATGCAGACGATCATCAGCCGCGAGGCGCTCAAAACACAGGCCTGATTCCCCGAGCCCGTGGATGTAGACGATGGTGCCGGCGGGATTGTCTGATTTGCGGATTCTCACATGCATCCCGCCTGTATGACACTGTTTGACCATAAGCATTCCCTCTTCAGGCCTTGAAGTGTAACATTGCCTGCAACTATTTCAAGAAAATACTGAGCCTGGAATATTGTGCTGCGGGATTGATTGTCCTGAACAAAAAAAATGCCAAGAAGCATTGAGCTTGATGGCATTTATGAAGAGAGTATACTTTTATTTGCTAAAGTAAAATCTAGATAACAAAATATTATATAAAAGTCAATAAATAATCTGGTAATAACAAAATATAACATATTGATATAAATTGATAAATGAGTCAAAAATACCTGCAGTGTAATAAAATAAACTGACACAATTAATTCGATAATGGAATATGGAAAAACGCAAAAAAAAAGCCAAGAAGCTTTTGGGCTGCCTGGCAGTTATGAAGAGAGTATTAATTGACGTTATTTATTTTATCGGCGGGGGGCCCCGAGAACTTTACAAAAAGATTTTTATTATCTTTTGATGTTCATGATTTGAGGCACAGAGGCAAGGACAAGAATTGGGGTTCGAGATCTTAGGCACAGAGGCACAGAGGCACAAAGGCACAAAGAACAGAACAGGACTTGGGGAACAAGACCTCAGGCAGGACATGATTTGAGGAACAGGATCTCAGGCAGAAGGCAGTCAAACAAGATTGTTCGAGATCCCAGGCATCCCTCTTCGCCTTCGGCTTCAGGCTTCGTTTACAACTACGCCCGACAAGTCGCCGGACATGGAAGATAGAAGATTAAAACATTGTAGATTTCAAAAATAAAAAAACAGAATTATAACGTGCTGTGGGAGCGGTTTTAGCCGCGATGTTTTTCAAAAAAATACAAGAAAACAAGGGATTCAAGCTGGTTAAGGGGCTGAGTTGAATAGGTAACAGTTTCAGATAAGAAATACCTGAAAGGTGTTTCTTCATCCCCGGACCCTGGTTCTTATTCAATACTCCAATACTCCTTTATTCCATCACTCCAAATAAAACTGCTTGCGCCTGAAAAGGCGCTCC
>CAYRCP010000106.1:0-6671 GCA_964422755.1 uncultured Bacteriovoracaceae bacterium
ATGTTAGTGTAGGACAAACGATCTTCCGATCAAATCCTTATATTTGTCTTTTCGGGGTCAAAATGGGCCTTCTAAGCCCTGAAATAGGGATTTTTTGATCATTTATCCAAGTATTCTAATTAGTTGTCTTGGTCAGACCTCGATTAATACATGTTATTACATGTACTACATGAGGTCGTAAGATAATGCTTACGCTGTTTTCAGTATATGTCTTACTTTTCCGCCTACTCTTCACATTCTTTTTTATTTATTTGATATGCTGTTAATAATCAATTAGTTAGCCAGTATCTAATTTACTCGTTTTGTAATGTTTATTTTTGCATATATTATATTCATTATTATCAGCATGTTATCTAATTGATCGACCTTGACAATTTCTGAACCCAGTGCCTTTATTATCTGCAGTCATGTGTATACAAAGGCTTTTCATCAGCTTTTACTCATCACGAAATAGCATAGGTCATCAACTCTATCGAAATTTTTATTATCATAGAACAAGTCAAGTATTGTGTTTCAACCATTTAATCTCACCATTCACCATAGAAAGGAGGAGCTAACACAATGGAAAAAGATGATAAAAATGTAGGTAAAATCATGAAAAAGGAAACTACCCGGCGTAGTTTCCTCAAAGGTGCCAGTGCAGCAGCAGGGGCGGCAGTGGCGGCTGCAGCGATTGGAAGCATCAAGCCTGCGGCTGCCCACGCTGCACAGGAAACACCAAAACCGGTAATGAAATATCTCTTTGCCGAGCGACAGAATTGTGTTGGTTGCAGGGCCTGTGAGTATGCCTGCAGCATGCACCATGAAGGCATAGTCAGGCCGGCCTTGTCCCGGATCCATATATTCAAATACAAGGGCATTGTAGACGTACCGGTCATCTGTCATAACTGCAGCGATGCACCCTGCATTGAGGCGTGCCCCACAGAACCGAAGGCCCTTCAGAGGGATCCTGAAACCAACGCCATTATTTTAGACCCCGAGCTCTGCGAAGGGGCCAAGTGCATGAAGTGCCAGGAAGCCTGTCCTGCGGAATTCATCAGGATCAACCCGGATAACGGTCTGCCGCTCATGTGTGACATGTGTGGCGGTGACCCTGAATGCGTCAAGGCATGTCTTGAGCAGTCGGGAAACCCCGTTGGACCCTGCCTGATGGCCGGCAAATTGGGTTTCGGCGTCAATCAGGCCTACCGGGATGTAACCCCTGAAGAGGCTGGAGAAGACCTTATCCTGAGGATGTACTATCCTAATACAGACGGGGAGAGGAGGTAGATATCATGGCAGACATCCATGGCGGACATTTCGGAAGAATTCTCGAAGTAGATTTAACAAAACACAAATCCAAAGTCTTGAAGATCGATGCAAAGACCTGCCGTGCATATCTGGGCGGAAACGGCATGGGCATTCACCTGCTCTTTGACGCACTCAAGGCCAAACATGATCCAAAGGCCGAAGACAGCCCGATCTTTATCGGCGTCGGACCGATGAACGGAACCTACTGCGTCTCAACCAGGGTGAGTTTTTGCAACAAGAGCCCTTATACCGGTCTGTGGAGCCATGCAGAAACCGGCGGACACTTCCCCAATGAGATCAAGTGGGCCGGCTGGGATGGCATCATCATCAAGGGCAAGTCTCCAAAACCTGTGTACCTCTACATAAAAGATGACGAGGTACAGTTCAAGGATGCCTCCAAAATCTGGGGCAAGGACACCTATGAAACAGAGGAAATGGTTCTGGACCAGATCAAGGAACCGTATGCCCGGGTCGCCTGTATCGGTCCTGCCGGTGAAAACGAGGTACCCTATGCAGCGGTGATGGTGGAACGTTTCCGTGCTGCTGCCCGTACATCTACCGGCGCTCTGATGGGAAACAAGAAACTCAAGGCCATTGCAATACGCGGAACCAAGGGAGTTCCGGTGGCGGATATGGATACATTTTACCCGGCAGCACAGGCCGCCAAAAAGTTCTCGGTGGATGGCGAGGGCTGGCAGGGTATCAAACGCTGGGGTACGGCCGGCCTTTTGGAACTCAAAAATTACGCTACCGGTTCGTTGATTACCAAAAACTACCAGACAACATGGTTTCCCGATATCGTCGAGATCGGTGCCGAACAGGCCAACCGAACCTTCTGGCAAAAACACAGCGCCTGCAACCACTGCCCGGTGCATTGTCAGAAGGTCGGGGTAATCAGAGGCGGAAAGTATGACGGCCTGATCGGCGAGGGCCCGGAGTATGAAACCGGAGGACTGCTGGGTTCCAACCTGGGCATCTCGGAATTTGACGGCATGATGGCCTGTATCGAACTGTGTGACGCAATGGGCTTGGATTCCATATCCACAGGAGGAAGCATAGGATTTGCCATGGAGTGCATCCAGCGAGGATTGCTGACTCCCGCTGATCTGGATGGAATCGATCTCGAGTGGGGCAATGCAGACGCAGCCTATGAACTGATCAGGAAAATTGCCTACCAGGAAGGCAAGGCAGGCAAGTTCCTCTCTCAGGGTGTAAAGAAGATGGCTGAAGATCTCGGCGGAGATGCCTGGAAATTCGCCGTACATGTCAAGGGCAAGGAGATGGCTGCCCATGATCCCAGAGGTGATAAACCCCGCGGCGTCAGCTATGCCATGGGCACTTGCGGCGGTGACCACCACGAGGCCAACTCCGCTGCGGGCCAGGCCAAACGGTGTATGCATAATTCTTTGGTTTTTTGCACCTTTGTCGGAGGCTACTGGTCTCCCCAAATGACCCTTGACATGCTCAATCCGTTGTGTGGGTGGAACATGACCGAAGATGATTACTGGACCACCGCCAAGAGAATCAGGACGCTGGAGCGTTGTTTCCAGGTACGCGAAGGGATAAGCCGCAAGGATGATGTCCTGCCGTACAGGATGCTCAACGAAAAATTACCCGAAGGCCCCAAGAAAGACGCGATATTCTCCCCCGCTGAGATGAAAAAGGTTCAGGATGAATACTATGCGTATTTTGGCTGGGACAGCAACGGCATTCCCACGGAAAAAACCCTCAAGCAACTTGGTCTTGAATTTGCGATCGACCAGATAAAAAAGAGCTGACAACTTAGAGGGGGGCTGATAAAGCCCCCCTCTATTGAGTGCATCGTTCTCATTATAGATACTAGTTCGGTAAGATAATGCTCTATCGGCTCGGAGAAACTCGATGAAGTATTCACGCAGAAATTTCGTGAAAATCCTGATAAGCAGTGTTACCTCAGGTGCAGTCTTTACCGTATTCAAGGTCAGCGGAGCAAAGGCCCTGCCCAGACCACCGGCATCGCTGGTCGAAGATGAATTTCTCAAGCACTGCACCCGCTGTTCTCGCTGTATCGACATCTGTCCGGCAGACGCCTTACATCCTGCTTCGATCTTTGACGGGATCGCCAACCTGGGAACCCCGGTACTGGACTGGCCCAAGTGCATCCTGTGCATGGAGTGTATCCGGACCTGTCCCACCGGTGCGATCAAGAAGGTCGCCGAAGAGGAAATGGACATCGGTAATGCCGTCATCAATCACGACACCTGCCTTGCCTGGATAAAAAAACGGCGGTGCCGCAACTGCTACAAGGTCTGTAAATATGATGCCATAGAGATGAAAGATCGCAGGTATCCTATTGTTATCGAAGACAAGTGCACGGGCTGCGGAGCCTGCGTCGAACGTTGTCCCACCGATCCGAAAGCCATCGTGGTGAACTATAATAAAGTCAAAAGGTTTCAGCCGTCAGAAAAGCTCTTTGCCCTTAAGCACGAGGACAATGTCGGCCCCTATGAGTTTCCACCGCCGAGCTTCGGCGAGTGGCTAAGTAAACGGATCAAGAAACTGGCGCGCAGCTATGGCCTGACCGGCAAGTAGAAGGAGCATGTATGCCTGCAAAGCCTGACTTGGCTAAACCAATCATGGTCATCGGCGGTGGGGTTGCCGGGATCACGGCTGCCCTTGACCTGGCAAAGGCAGGGACCCCGGTCCACCTCGTGGAAAAATCTCCACATCTGGGAGGTCTGGTTTCATCCCTGGACAAGCTCTATCCTACTGATCACTGTGCATTCTGCCCGCTGTGGACCGAGGTCCGCAACTGCATGCAGCACCCGCTGATAACAATCCACACCTGCAGTGAAATCACCTCGGTTGTGAAAAAAAACACCTCATTGAGCGTGATCCTGGAAAAACAGCCCCGTTATATCGATGAAAAACGCTGTATACTCTGTGCCCGATGTGTTCCCCTCTGCAGCGTCGATGCCATCAGGCCGCCTGCAGAACACGTATATCCGTCATCATACTATATTGATCTTAAAACATGCACCAGATGCGGGGATTGTGTCGATATCTGCCCCTCCAGCGCCATAGATATCACCAGGCAAGCCCAGAGCTTGGAGATTGCGGTACGTGATATAATCTGGGCAACCGGATTACAGGACTTTGACATCTCGGGGCTCGAGGAATACGGCTATGGGACCCATCCCGATATTGTAAGTTCGCTCGAGTTTGAAAACTGGACCGCGGAGGCCGGCCCCAACCGGGGAACCATCCGCAAAAAATGTGACCACGAGCCGCCGAAAAGCATTGCTTTTATTCAGTGCGCAGGTGCCAGGGATCTGCGGCTCTTTCCCTACTGCTCGGCTGTATGCTGCATGCATGCCCTGAAACAGGCCCAGTGGGTCAAACGGCGCAGCCATGAAATCGGGTGTGTAATCTTCTACACCGACATGCGCGCCGAGGGCAGATATTGCTATGAATACTACCTCAGAGAGATCAGCGGCTCTGCCATCGAGCTTATCCGTGGCAGGCCCGGCCTCATTTATCCAATGCCGGAGGGTGCCGGAATTGCAGTTAAATATGAAGACACTTATGCGCAGGCTCAAAAGATTCGGGTGTTTGACATGGTGGTGCTCAATGGTGCCCTGAAGCCATCACTGGCCATACCCGGACAAAACAGTTACAGCCCGATACTTAATGACGAGGGACTGCTCATCGGGACCAGCTCGGCGCCAAAGGCGTGCGGTTTCTGCCGTGAGCCTGCAGACGTAGAGTCTTCGGTAATCCATGCCTCATCGGCGGCACTGCGGGCACATGTGGGGGAGGATAAACCGTGAAGGACAGCAGACAGATCAGGTGTTTCCTGTGCCGTTGTTACGGTGAGGTCTCGAATATCATCGATTTTGGAGAAATCCGCAAAGATCTGGAGCAGCATCCTCAGGTGGTATCCTGTGAAGAGATGGAATCCCTGTGTCTTGAAGAAAATCTCGATGCCCTGGCGAAAAGCATCCCGCAATTTCATCAAAGCAGGGTGCTGCTTATAGCCTGCTCTTTCCTGGCCAGGGGAGACATGATCCTTTCCGGGCTCGAAGCCAGGGGAATCGATCCGGCCCGGGTCGAACTGGTGGATCTGCGGGAAGGTTGCGCCTGGATACACCGGGGGAAGCCGCAAGAGGCTACCCGCAAGGCAGTGAACCTCACCCGAATGGGGATTGCCTCCCTGATCAACCGGGAAATTTCCGAAGCCATCACGTTGGCGCCTAAAAAGGAGGTACTCGTACTTGGTGCAGGTGCGGCAGGCATTTCAGCAACCGCGGCACTGATGAAGCTGGGAATGAACGTGCATCTTTTAGACCGGGCAAAGACCCCGGGCGGATTGCTCTCTTTGGTAAAAAAGATCGCCCCTGAAGCCGATGGTATTGCCCATCATCTACAAAAGTACCTGAATGCCATCAGTAATTCGCCGCTGGTTCATCACTATCCAAGTGCGCGGATCTTGTCAGCAAAGGGCGCTCTCGGTGATTTCACCATTGAATTTAAAAGCATACAGGATGAGCGCAGCATCAATGTCGGGGCAATCATTCTTGCTACCGGCGCAAAGATTGCGATGCCCAGCGGAATGTATCGTTACAAAGAACTCAAGGGTGTGGTTTCCGGGATAGAATTCGAACGGCTTATCAAAGATTCCCCGGTAAAGACGGACTCTGCCGTATTCATCCAGTGTGTAGGTGTCCGGGATGAAGAAAAGCCCTATTGTTCGGCTATCTGCTGTCCGGTCTCGCTGAAGCATTCCCTGCAGATCCTGGAAGAAAACCCTGATGCCGAAGTCACCATACTGCACCGCGACATCATGTGCCCCGGGAGTGTCCTGGAGGCATATTACCGCGATGCCATGAACAAAGGGGTCCGGTTTGTCCGCTATGACCAGAACAATCCGCCGGTAGTTCTCGGGCAGGAACAGGTGGAGGCTGTAAAAGTCTTTGATTCCATTACCGGTATTGAACGAAGACTGGTCTCCGACCTGGTAGTGCTCAGTTCCCCGCTTGTCCCGCACGACGATGCAGGCAGGCTCGCAGATCTGTTCGACCTGGGCAGGGACATCAATGGATTCTATGAGGTGCGTACCCTCATGCACCCGGTAGAAACCACGAAAGACGGCATCTTTGTGTGCGGATCAGCACGGTGGCCCGTCCTGGCCAGGACAGCGGTTCTGCAGGGTGAGGCCGCTGCTATGAAGGCCTTTGCCCTGTTGAACACGGACCGGATCGAGGCCACACAAATCAGTCAGTTCAATCAAAGGAAATTTTCCCTGGCCCTGGTGGACCGGCAGTCTTGTACGGGATGCGGCAACTGCGTGGCCATCTGCCCCTATGATGCCTGCAGCCTCGAACTCGACCAGAACGCCTACA
>CAYRCP010000107.1:0-6630 GCA_964422755.1 uncultured Bacteriovoracaceae bacterium
CTCACCCTGCGGGCAGCACTAAAGACTGCCCAATTCGGCTGTCCTGCCGAATTGTATCTTACCACGCCCATGTCCTGCTTGGAAGGATCGAGCACCGGCGAGAGCTGCAGTTTATCCACAGGGTAGTGTATGAACATTGCAAACCCATACTTTATTCCCCTCATGTTGTCTTCTCCTTTAGTAACTACTACGGGGCAGGTATTTGCCCTGACTACGTGAGTAGTTACCTCCTGACTTTACTTTTATCATGATCATTGGCATATAAGGATTCACAGAGGAGCACCAATGAATTACGAGATAATAGCTACATTAGGTCCAACGAGCGACGCCGCATCCATGTGGAAAGCCATGATCCTCTCCGGGGCGAGCGCGTTTCGATTGAACACCTCCCACCTCTCCATTGCCCAGCTTCACCAGTGGTTGGAAAGACTCGTCCCTTTTCTTGATAGCCTGGATGAGCGAGTGCCGCTCGTGCTTGACCTCCAGGGAAGCAAATGGCGTCTGGGGCAGTTCCCTCCCTTTGAACTGGAGCACGACCAGCAAATCGAGCTTGTCTGCGCTGCATCCACAGATCATGCAGGTGTACTGCCGGTCCCTCATCCGGACTTTTTTAAGGCAGCATCTCTGTCCAGCGGGGAAATCGTGTTAAACGATGCCAAGAGCTGCCTCGCAGTGGAAGAGATTGCCGCTGACTCGATGCGGGCCAGGGTCACACGAGGAGGAATTATTTCCGAGAGAAAGGGAATTACGTACTCGTCCTGTGCGCATCGCACAGAAACCCTGAACGAAAAAGACCGGGAGATCCTGGCACAGACCAGGGACATTGACGGCATCCGTTATGCCCTCTCATACGTGAGGGATGCATCTGAAATGTCCGGATACCGCGAGATTTTTGGTGATTCCAAATACCTGATCGCAAAGCTGGAGCGAGAGCCGGCACTTTCAGAGGCGATGCAGATTTCACGCATGGCGGATGAACTGTGGCTGTGCAGGGGAGACCTCGGTGCGGAGCTGGGTCTCAGGGCAATGGCAGAAGCAGTCAAGAAGTTCTCGGACCTGGTTGGAAATTTTCCCGTACCAATACACCTTGCCGGGCAGGTGCTGGAACATATGTCCGGGCACCGCTGTCCCACCCGTTCGGAAGTGTGTTACCTGCATGATGCCCTGATAAAGGGCTATCGAGGCTGCGTCCTGTCTGATGAAACAGCGATCGGCCAATACCCGTTGGAAAGCTGCCGGGCAGCAGCACTGTTTCACACACGAACACATATCGATATGTAGTTTCTGGCTGGAGAATCTCAGGGGGCTGGGGGATCAGATAAAAGACCATATCATGGATGGAATCAACCCTGCCGGCTAATCAACCTTGAAAAGTGCCTGCAAAAAATATAGAGTCGCTTCTATTCATCTGCGGCAGGCAGGGCACCTATGGACAGACAGCATTAAAACCACAATAAATTTTGGAGACAAATCATCATGGATCCGCTTATTATTATTGTTGCTATATCGGTGATCGGACCTGTCCTTGGTTCTGCCATCGGGGTGTTGAAAAAGCCTTCGCTCTCTTTCCTCTGTACGATGCTCAGTTTTGCCGCAGGGGTGATGCTCGCGATCTCCTTTCTGCAGCTGATCCCGGAGAGCATTCATCTATCCTCTGTATTCATCTGTGTTTTCGGGGTCATTTTCGGGTCTTTGCTGATGTACGGGCTCGACCGCATCATTCCCCACATCCATCCTGAACTGTGCAACCAGGAACAGGGACGCAATCTCCAGAGGACCTCGACATACCTCATCCTCGGGATCTTTCTGCACAATTTTCCCGAGGGAATGGCCATTGCCGTGGGTGCTGTCTCTGATATAAAAATATCCATAGCCGTTGCCCTTGCCATTTCCATTCATAATATTCCCGAAGGGATCTGCACATCAGCGCCCTTTTATCATGTCACGGGCAACCGTCTGAAATCATTCCTCGCATCGTCATCCACGGCGATCCCCATACTGGCCGGTTACCTGCTTGCGAGATATCTCTTTCTCAACATTCCCGAGCAGATCATCGGGTTCATTATCGGCGCTACTGCAGGGCTCATGATCTACATCACCGCAGATGAACTCATCCCTACATCCTGCTCTGTGAATAATCATAAAACCATCTTCGCGCTTATCCTGGGCATAGTGTTCGTCATGTTCCTCGATATGGCGTGAAAACAGGATATGCGGGAAGGCCTGAACATGTTCGAGAAAACGATACAGGAGGAAAAACCATGACCATGTTGCGAATAAAGGTGGCATCATTTGAATTCACCGCATCCATGGAGGATACACTCGCCCCGCAGACCTGCGCAAAATTCCTCAACCTGCTCCCGTACCGGCAGAAACTCATTCATGCCAGGTGGAGCGGAGAATCCTGCTGGATTCCGCTGGGTGAATTCACCCTCGATGTCGGCTGGGAAAACCCCACAAGTTATCCCTCCCCGGGACAAATCCTTTTTTACCCGGGAGGATACAGCGAAACCGAAATTCTGTTCCCTTACGGCGCGACATGCTTTGCCAGCAAACTGGGACAACTCGCCGGCAACCATTTCCTTACGATTGTCCAGGGCTGCGAACATCTGCAGGAGGTCGGAAACCTGGTGCTCTGGCAGGGGGCGCAGGATATTTTATTTGAGGCGGCATAGCCGGAGACTCTCTCCGGGTTGTCCTTCCCCGCTACGGGAGGGCTTGCCGCCAATCCGTATACGTGGAGCTCAACGCCATGGGCCATACCACGTATAAACATACGCTTGTATTCTGCACACTCCTGTGGCACAATCCGCTATAATCTTTTCATCAGAAATCAACAAACCACGATACGATCAACGCACCAGACAGGTCCTGTTTTGAACTGTAATTATTGGGGGTGTTGTGTGACATTCGAGTCTTACGCAGCTGCAGGCAGCGTATCATGTCGGCCAATACTGTTCTACAGCAGACTTGTGTCTTCGTAGCCAATACACCTTGTATCAACAGCCCGTCACTTCTGCACAGGGTTCATACAGGAACATACCGGTTAAGATGTACAGGGCGTAATTCAATCCTTAAGGAGGTGTGTCTATGCAGGCTTTATTAATCATGGTTCTGGCATTCGCAGGCTACATCATCATGTATAAGTTCTACGGCCAATTTATCGGCAGCAAGATATTCAAGCTCTCGGCCGCAGCCAAGACTCCGGCCCACGAATTGGAGGATGGCGTCGACTATGTCCCAACGAAAAAAGAGGTCATCTTCGGGCATCATTTCACATCCATTGCCGGAACAGGGCCCATTGTGGGTCCGGCCATCGCCATTATCTGGGGATGGGTACCGGCGCTGTTATGGGTGTTCCTCGGCAGTATTATCATGGGAGCGGTCCACGATTTCGGTGCCCTGATCATTTCCATGCGCAATCAGGGCAAATCCATCTCGGAGTACACGGCACGATATATCAACAACCGCACCAAGATATTCTTCTTCCTCATCGTGTTTTTAGAACTGTGGATCGTAATCGCCGTGTTCGGCCTGGTGATTGCCGTTATCTTCAATATGTACCCCCAATCGGTCATCCCTGTCTGGTTAGAACTGCCCATTGCGGTGTACCTGGGATATCTGATCTACAAAAAAGGCGCGGGCGTGATGACCTGGTCGATCATCGCGGTTATCGCCATGTATGTTACGGTTGTGATCGGGGCGTATGTACCACTCAAGATGCCTGCTATCGCAGGGATCCCGCCCACCGGTGTCTGGTCGATTATCCTGCTGACCTATGCCTTTATCGCCTCCACCCTGCCGGTGACAACCTTGCTGCAGCCCAGGGATTTTATCAATTCACACCAGCTGGTGGTTGCCATGGTGCTGCTGGTCTTAGGGGTCATCGTTGCGTCCATGGGCGGCAGGCTTGAAATGGTTGCTCCCGCTGTCCAGGCAGCTCCGGCACAGGCCCCCAGCATGTGGCCCTTCTTGTTCATCACCATTGCCTGTGGTGCCATATCCGGGTTCCACTCCCTGGTTTCGTCAGGGACCTCGGCCAAACAGGTCCGCTCCGAAGAGGATGCCCTCTTTGTAGGATATGGCTCCATGCTCATGGAAGGGACCCTTTCCACGCTGGTCATCATAGCGGTTGCTGCAGGGATCGGCATGGGCTATGCGACTCAGTCAGGTGAAGTACTCACCGGTGTCGCGGCGTGGACCACGCATTATTCCTCCTGGGCAGCTGCTGCAGGTCTGGGGTCGAAGATCAGTGCCTTTGTGGACGGTTCAGCCAATATGATTGCCGCTCTCGGCATGCCCAAGGCCATCGGGCTGACCATCATGGGGGTTTTTGTGGCCTCCTTTGCAGGCACCACCCTGGATACCGCAACCCGTATCCAGCGCTATGTGGTTGCCGAACTCTTCAGTGACTTTAAACTCGACTTCTTCACCAATCGCTATGTCGCCACAGCCATAGCCGTCGGCACGGCCTTAGTGCTTGCCTTTGCAACCGGCGCCAGCGGAAAGGGCGCATTGAAGCTCTGGCCCCTCTTCGGCGCCGTCAATCAGACGTTAGCCGGACTGGCACTGGTAGTCATCACGTTGTATCTCAAGAAAAAGGGCGGCCTGAAATGGGTGATCTCCGGAATCCCTGCTGTTTTCATG
This sequence comes from uncultured Bacteriovoracaceae bacterium, assembly GCA_964422755.1. Classification (GTDB taxonomy): domain Bacteria; phylum Desulfobacterota; class Desulfomonilia; order UBA1062; family UBA1062; genus DSAD01. The sequence goes on from CAYRCP010000107.1 coordinate 4,648, forward strand.
CTGGTCATGACCATCTGGGCGCTTGTCCTCAACCAGGGCTCATTTGGTACGCAGAATAATATGCTCCTGCAGACAATCAATGTTATCATCCTGATCATCGCGTTGTGGATTGCAGTGGAAGGGCTTGTCAAGTTCTTCAGCCCCGGTGAACCGCTGGCTGGCGAAGAAACGACAGAACCTGTTTAAAAAAACCTGAGGGGAAGGATCACTCGTGATGTGGTCCTTCCCCCTCATCTAAGGATTGTTGCTATGGCTGAAACATTAAAAAAAACCTATTTCTTCTACCTGGGCCCTGTTGTCATTACCTTCATTGTTCTGACAATTCTCAAGGCGTCATCCTCCCTGAATCCAGGAGACATTACCTATCCACCCATACTTGCTGCCGTCATCTTTGTGTTATCCGTACTCTGTGCCCTTGCTGCACCGATTTTCTACCGCACTTTCTTTGCCCACTGTGTGCGTAACATGAAAAATACTGCGTCTCATGAACTGCTGCGCTTTGAGCGCAATCTCCTGCGCATTGCATTGATCACCCCCTACCTGGGTCTGGTGGCATATATGCTCGATTTTCCAAATCTATACTTCGGCGGATGTGTTTTAATGAGCCTGTATGCCCTCTATTATTTTTATCCCTCTCAGACGAGACTGGCCTTTGAAAAACGCATCTTCAGGGTGAGCGATTGATATGCAGGTAAGAGGAACACTTCCGTGTTGCGATTTCTTATACATAAACTGACTTCATTTGTGAGCATCTCCTCGGAGGTCTTCAGAGGGAAGGCAGTTACAACAATCGAGACCGAGCTGGAGGAATTGGAGCATATCTTCGGCATCCTGGTGCTGGGATCCTATGTCGGCATGCCCTCTCCACCGGTACACATCTCACTGGACCTGATGCCTTTGATGGAACGGGAGCTGATCATGATGATGGAAAAGATCGATACCGCCAATGAACCCATGGCCCAGCTTTTTTCCACACTGGATATCGGCTGACATGGCCGGGGCACAAAACCTGTTCTTTATGGGAAAGGGCGGCGTCGGAAAATCGAGCTGCTCTGCGCTCAATGCTGTTTTTCTTGCAGAAACAGGGCACAGGGTGCTGCTGGTATCCCTTGACCCTGCCCATAATCTCTCCGACATCTTCTCGGTCAAGCTCACCCATAAACCCACAAAGATCCTGCCATCGCTCAAGGCCATCGAGATCGACCAGAACCGATGGATCAAGGCATATCTCAAAGATATTCAGCGCCAGGTAAAGACGACCTACTCCTACCTGAGCGCCTTTAATCTGGACCATTACTTCAAGATCCTCCGCCATTCGCCGGGGCTGGAAGAGTACGCCCTGCTCATGGCCTTTCGGTATTTTGTTGATCATTACCACGAGTATGATTTTCTGATCTTTGATATGCCGCCTACGGCCCTGTCCGTTAAATTTTTCGCACTGCCCACATTATCCCTGATCTGGATAGAACAGCTCCATGCACTTCGGCGCGAGATCATCAAAAAAAGAGAACTCATCACCAGGATCAAGCTGGGCAGGAAAGAAGTGGAGCGGGACAAGGTTTTGCGCAGAATCAATGAACTGCGCAAACAATACACAGACGTGAGCGATATCTTTTGTGACCGCTCACAGACCAGGATTAACCTGGTAATGAATTCGGATGAATTATCTCATGCTGAGTCCCGGAGAATCGTCGACGACCTTACCGACCTCGGTATCGTTATTGACCATATCGTGCACAACAAGGTGCAGCCATACTCACCCTGCCCCCGGATCGGTGATCCCTTTACCGGCATTCCCGTCCTGGAGTTCCCCTGTTCCAAAACACCGCTCATCGGCATGAAGAATCTGCAGAGGTTCCTCGACGCCGATCATGCCGGGGTGAGCAATCAGCTGCATGCCTGCCACCTGAGAGAGCCATAAAATCGGATACCAGGTAAACCGTGCAAGGAATAAGGCCTTTTTTAAATAACGGGGCTTGAGAA
>CAYRCP010000108.1:0-6613 GCA_964422755.1 uncultured Bacteriovoracaceae bacterium
ACCGATCACGTTTTCTTCAACAGCTCGACGAAGTGATTCAATCAATACGTCGAAGCAATCCGGGGTCAGAGTAGATTTTTCCCCGGGCGTCCCGGCAAATACATTGTGGTCCGAGTTGTTTTTCTGTAACTACTCAGATGGATAGGCGCACTGAACAATTACGTTTTTCCTTAAACATAGGTGACCTGTGAAGGCAGCTATGCCTGATGCTGCACGGCTGTTGCACGGTATGACCGGCAGAGCAAAGGCAGGCATGCCGGACACGCATCCACCAAAAACCCTGCATCAGTTCTGCAATAAGATCTTCAACACCACTTGCTTTTCCCAGCCGCCCCATTAGTTTTATCCGCAAATAAAAGTTCGCGCATACAAAAATATACGACCAAGGGACAAAGGAGGAAAAAGATGTACCACGCTATAAAATCCATAATACTCTCGCTGGTCATGCTCGCAATCTTTCTGCCGGCGAACGCAGCGGCGGAAAATAAAACAGGAGCCTTCGTTGTCTCGCTTTTTGGCGGCGGATACACGTTCGATTCGGATCAGGATCTCGACTCGTCGGCTGCCTACGGCCTCGCTCTCGGGTATAACATCACCAGGAACTGGGGAGTCGAGGGTCGCCTCGACTATGTGGACACGGAAGAGGACATTGGTGGTGAAGATGTTGGGGCCTATCTGTATCATCTCGACGGACTGTACCATTTCATGCCGGAGAGACGGCTGGTTCCCTATCTGGCAGCAGGCATCGGAGCCATCAGCTTTGATTATGACAGAGCAGGCATCAGCAACAAGACGAACACCCTGGCGAACTACGGTGCCGGCCTCAAATATTTTCTGGGTGAGTCCGTGGCGCTGCGTGCAGATGTACGTCATGTCATCTCCTTTAACGATACAAACAACAATCTGCTCTATACGCTGGGCCTGCTTTTTTCCTTTGGCGGAGAAAAGATGAAGGTCGACAGCGACGCAGACGGCGTATACGATGAAGACGACAGGTGCCCGGATACCCCGCTCGGGGTTTCTGTGGACAGTTCAGGCTGTCCGATCGACAGTGACGGAGACGGGGTTCCCGACTATATGGACAAATGCCCCGGCACCCCAAAAGGAGCTGCCGTCGATGCCGACGGGTGTCCACTCGACAGTGACGGCGATGGTGTTTACGATTACCTCGACAAATGTCCGGATACCCCCCGGGGCATTGTCGTTGATGAAAACGGCTGCCCCAAGGCTGAGCCAAAGGGTGCTGAGGTCACTGATCACGGAACCTATGTCTTCAGGAACATCCGGTTTGAATTCGGCAAAGCCACGTTGAGACAAGATTCATACCCGGTGATGGATGAGGTAATGACGTTCCTGGAGAACAACCCGGATTTAAAGCTCGAGATACAGGGCCATACCGATAATGTCGGGCCGGAGGATTTCAACCTGATGTTGTCGGAAAAGAGGGCCAAAGCCGTAATGGACTACCTTTTGGGCAAGGGGATCGAACCCGGGCGGCTGTCCGCAAAAGGGTTCGGGTTGTCCGACCCCATGAGGTCAAACGATACCCCCGAGGGACGGGCAGAAAACCGCAGGGTTGAATTTGCCCCGATTCCCTGAGATTGCACGTTGAGCCGACACCTCAGACCGGCTGCCGGGGTGCAACTGCCCCCTGCAGCCGGTCTGCTTCAAAACATAGTACATACGGTCCTGCCCGGAATAAAGATCCATTGCACTTCCATACTGTTATATTGTCGCAGGCGACAGAGCACAACACCGGAGAGTCTGCAATACCCTGCTGCATAATAAGAGCCACTATGATAATGAAGGACCTATGATGAAAGACGCAAACAACGCACAGAAAAACAATCCCCTTCTGATCTCCCAGGGTATGCCCGGGTTTGATCGTATCCAGCCTGAGCATATTGTCCCGGCCGTACGGTATGTCATCAAACAGACCCTGCAGAAAATCGAGCAGCTGGAAGGCGATCTGCAGCCGGGTTGGGACAGCCTGATCAGAGAGCTGGAACTGCTGGAACCCCCTTTTGAATATGCCTGGAAACCCGTCACCCATCTTCTCGGGGTAAAGAATTCGGAAGATCTTCGCACATCCTATGAGACCGTCCTGGGTGAGATGGTGGCGATGGAACTACGCCTTCTGCAGAGCAGGCCGATTTATGAAGCCTTCACGGCCCTGAAACAAGGCCCTGCATGGCGGACATTCTCTGCAGCCCAGCAGCGTGTTGTAGACTTGAAGCTCCGCGATGCCCGGCATGCAGGAATCGGGCTTGAAGAAAATGCCCGGAAACGTTTCACCCGGATAGAGCAGGAGCTTTCCACCATCGGCACCCGGTTCTCCAACAATATCCTCGACGCCACCAAGGCCTTTGAACTGATTATTTCAGATCATGAAGACACACAGGGCTGGCCCGAAAGCCTCAAAAAACTCTCCGCCCAGTCCTATAACCATGCTCATCCGGATGCAGACCACCCGGCAACGCCGGATGAAGGCCCCTGGAGAATCACCCTGGACCACCCGTGTTACCTGCCGTTCATGCAGCACAGCCACAACCGCGGGCAGCGTGAAGAAGTATACCGGGCATCCATTACTCGCGCCTCTACGGGCACGCTCGACAATTCAGCCTTTATCGAACGCATCCTGGTCCTGCGCAAAGAGAAAGCCTCACTGCTGGGATATCCCACGTATGCTGAATTGAGCCTGTCATCCAAGATGGCACCTGATGTCGAGGCAGTCGAAAAGATGTTTGACGAACTGGCCGAAGCAGCACGCGCCCATGCGTATCAGGACTTTAAGGAACTGCAGGAGTTTGCACAGGCTTCAGGAGAATCCGCACCCCTTGAGCACTGGGATATCGGCTTTTGGGCCGAGCGTTTGAAAGAGAGCCTTTTCGACTTCACACAAGAAGAATTGCGTCCTTATTTTCCGCTGGAGCGTGTTTTGAACGGTCTGTTCAGCTTGTGCAGCACCCTGTTCGGCATCACGGTCAAAGCTGCCGACGGCGAAGCACCGGTGTGGCATGACGATGTGCACTACTTCAAGGTCTTTGATGAAGAGGGTGCACTGATCGCCTCATTTTATCTCGACGCGTACGCACGCCCCCAGGAGAAACAGGGTGGAGCCTGGATGGACAACTGCCTGACCCGCCGCAGGATAAACGACCGGCTGCAGCTGCCGGTTATTCACCTGTGCTGTAACTGCACGCCGCCGGTGGGTGACACCCCCTCGCTGATGAGTTTCAACGAGATAAGGACCCTGTTCCACGAATTTGGCCACGGCCTGCAGAGCATGCTGACAACCGTTGATTTTGCAGATGTAGCAGGCATCAACGGTATCGAGTGGGATGCGGTGGAACTGGCCAGCCAGTTCATGGAAAACTGGTGTTATCACAAACCCACACTTGTGGGCATCAGCAGACATATCCATTCGGGCGAGGCGCTCCCGGATGAACTGTTTGACAAAATCCTGGCTGCCAGAACCTATCGCGCGGGTTCGCTCATGATGCGGCAGCTTGAATACGGCATGATCGATATGGCCCTGCATTACCGCCATGATCCCGAAAAAGAAGAATCCCCCTTTGACCTGCAGAGAACCATCTCAGGCCAGATGAGCGTGCTGCCCCCCATGGCCCAGGACCGTTTTCTCTGCAGCTTTGCACATATCTTTGCCGGAGGCTATGCAGCCGGCTATTACAGCTATAAATGGTCGGAAGTGCTCAGTGCGGACATCTTTGCCGTCTTTGAGGAGGCTGGCCTGGACAACCCGGCTCAACTTGCCGCTGAGGGCCGGCGCTACCGTGACACCATACTGGCATCAGGCGGATCAAGACATCCCTTGGAGGTATTCAAGGCGTTCAGGGGACGTGAGCCTTCGACACAGGCATTGCTTCGGCACAGCGGGCTGCTTTAGTCAGACCCGGACAAACTTTTGCAGAGAAGAAGAGCCATGGGATTACCCATGCCGTTATTGAATGGATTGCCATTCCGAGCTATTATAAAACAATTATGGTCTATAAAGGAGTAGATACCTATGGATGAGATACTGCGTTTATTTCAGCCGGAGCTGATCTGGTTTCTTGTGGGCTTTATCATGCTTATTGCGGAATTCGCGGCCCCGGGGATCTTCTTTGTATTTTTTGCGCTGGGGGCATGGATCGTGGCCATCGTATGCCTGGTTTTCACCATCTCTCTGACCGCGCAGCTCCTGATCTTCTTAATCTCGTCGGTGCTTGCGCTTATCCTTTTGCGCAAAAGATTCCAGAAGATCTTCACCGGTACCTCCCGCAAGGCCGGAGAGCAGTTTCCTGACGAATTCATCGGGAAAAAGGCTGTGGTAAAAAGCCCGATAACCAGGGATACCCCGGGTAAAATCGAGTTTCACGGCAGCCTCTGGACGGCAGAGGCTGATGAACCCATCGAGGTAAACACCTATGTTGTAATCACAAGCAGGGACAGTCTGACACTGAACGTCAAAAAAATAGAAAGGAGCTGATATGATAACCGTAACAACGATTATTGTCGCATTTGTAATTATACTGGTTTTTGTCGCATTCTACCGAACCATAACCATTGTCCCCCAGAGATCCGCATTCATTGTGGAACGGCTGGGGAAGTACGCCGCGACCTTGGAGGCCGGCTTCCATATCCTCATTCCATTTATCGACAGGATTGCCTACCGGCACACGCTCAAGGAAGAAGCCCTCGATGTGCTCCCCCAGGTCTGTATTACCCGGGATAACATATCGGTCGAGGTCGACGGCATCCTGTACATGCAGATAATCGATCCCAAAAAGGCCTCCTATGGAATAGATAATTACCGGTTTGCCTCCTCACAGCTCGCGCAGACCACGATGCGAAGCGTTATCGGCACCCTTGACCTGGACAAGACCTTTGAAGAACGCGAGAAGATCAATGCCGAGATCGTTTCCGCAGTTGATATTGCTTCCGACCCGTGGGGAGTGAAGGTTACCCGCTATGAGGTCAAAAACATACTCCCGCCGGAATCCATAAAGGATGCCATGGAAAAACAGATGAAGGCCGAGCGGGAAAAAAGGGCCACGATCGCAGAATCCGAAGGGTATAAAGAGGCCAAGATAAACAGGGCGGAAGGAGATAAACAAGAGGCCATTAAAAAGTCGGAGGGCGAAAAGCAAAAACGCATAAACGAGGCTGAAGGACGTGCATCCGAGATCATGAAAGTTGCCGAAGCAACGGCTCAGGGCCTTCAGATGATAGCCATATCCATTACCAAGGAAGGCGGAGAAAATGCCATGAATCTGAGGATCGCCGAGCAGTACCTGGCAGAGTTCGGTAAACTTGCAAAAGAAAACAACACCATGATCATTCCCACCAATCTTTCCGACCTGGCAGGGGTCGTTGCGGCAACCAAGCTGGTGGTCGAGGGTAAACAGCAGAAATAACGTGATGGGCGATCTTTTCTTAACCCATCTCAATTGCGGATGGGTAAGGAAAGATCAGTGTCCCATATATATGAAGTGTATTGGGGAAAGCAGCAGCGACGTGCCCTTCCCCCGGATTACCTGCCTTAAAAGTGCTTACTTGCCTTGGCCCCCAGCATTCCCCGGGCAACGAGAAGCACCTGATTTCTGTCTTCCATATTCAAGGCGTGCTCAAGCCCTCCTGCGTGCAGATTCATGTTGATAGCTTCTTTTGTGAGCTTCAATCCCATGGGGTTTTTGCTGACCATGACCTTTGCCAATTCCACAGCGGTATCATAGAGCTTATCCCGCGGAACAATGCGGCTCGCCAGCCCAAGATCCATAGCCTCACCGGCAGTCATGAAATTACCGGTAAGCATGAACTCGTACGCCCTTCCCGCGCCGATCAATCGAGGGAGGAAGTAACTGCACGACATGTCAGCTCCGCCAAGGCCGATATTGATATATGCTGCAGAAAATTTCGCATCATCACTGATCACCCGCACATCCGATGCAAGGGCAAAGCTGAAACCAAGGCCCGCTGCTGCGCCATGAACCGTACAGATAATTGGCTGCGGGGCCCGTCTCATAGCCTGATTGATCCTGCCGAGTCGTGCCTGGAACGCATAGAATTCATCAACGTCCAACTGAGAACTGTGCTCCATGGTTTCCGTCATATCGAGTCCGGCACAAAAACCCTTCTCCCCGTTACCCTTCAAGATGATAACATGGGTTTTCAGGTCATACAGACGTTCGCCCCAGAAATCATACAATTCTTCCGTCATGGTAAGGTTCACTGCATTGTATTTGTCCGGCCGGTTCAATGACAGTACCCCGATGCCCTTTTCAATAACCTCGTACTCTATTGTTTCATAGCCCATAGATAACCCTCCTGTTGTTGTTTTCTTCATGTCTCCAAATAAACATGAGCTTAATTATCAGGGAAAAACCGGTACGGCTTATTCCCTGCCATAAAATATGTTTCTATTACCAAGTCATTATACCATATTAATTTCATTTAAGATACTCATGTCGTATAATTAAGGTTCTTCTCAGTGAAGCCTAATTTTTGGTGTACGCCTATTTCCAAGCCCATTGTTCTCACCACGAAGGACACGAAGAGCACGAAGAGGATTGGAAGACAAAACGTTTAACCGCTCTCAGTTACACTTTTTTAT
>CAYRCP010000109.1:0-6597 GCA_964422755.1 uncultured Bacteriovoracaceae bacterium
AGGCAGGGCGAGCCCGATAGCACAAGAACCCAGGCAGAACAGGACTTGAGGAACAAGACCCCAGGCAGTACGAGCATGTTTGTTCGAGAATCTAGGCAGAAGGCAGGACGAGCAAGACTGATCGAGAACCGAGGCAGGGCGAGCCCGATAGCACAAGAACCTAGGCAGAGCAGGACTTGAGGAACATGATCCCAGGCAGGCCGGGCAGGTAAGATCGAGAACCGAGGCAGAAGGCAGGAAAACTTGGGAAAGATAGTACCGTGGAGGATGGCTCTGTGGGAGCACCTTCAGATGCGATGTACATTGAATAGCGTCTCAAATCCTCTCCCATAGAGATATTTTTCCAGGATTTCTGATTTTAAAATTCAAAATTCGCAATTCGATATTCGAAATGTTTTTCCCTTCTGCCTTGGATCATGAACCCCAAATCTTGCCCTGCCTGAGGTCATGAGCTATCGGGTTCGTCCTGCCTGAGGTCATGCTCCCTACGTCTTGCTCTGCCTGAGATCTTGCGCCCCAAGTCATGTTTTTATCACGTCCTCCCTAGCGATGAGCTCGCTTCAGGATTATTCTTTACCCTTAAAGACACGATCTTTTGGAGGTGAGTTCCATGAAGCACCTGATCATCTACACTCATCCAAATCCCATGAGCTTCAACCATGCAATCCTGACAACCTTTGTCGAGGAACTGGAGGAGCAGGATCAGGATATCCGGGTGCGGAATCTGTACGCACTGGGATTCGATCCGGTGATACGCCAGGGCGACTATGAGGCAATTGCGCGCGGGGTGGTGTCAGAAGATATCAGGACAGAACAGGGCCATATCCTCTGGGCAGACATCATCATCTTTATCTTTCCCATTTTCTGGGCAGGCCTTCCGTCTCTGCTCAAGGGATATATCGAACGGGTCTATTCCCAGGGTTTTGCCTATGAGTTTATCGATGCGGGAATGAGGGGGCTCCTGTCGGGTAAAAAAGTGGTGATCATCAGTACCACGGGCGGGTCCCTCAAGCAGTACGAATCCTCGGGCATGCTCGAGAGCATCAAACAGACCATAGACGGCGGGATATTCAGGTTCTGCTCCATGGAGGTCGTGGGCCACAGGTTTTTGATGAATGTTCCCTTTGCAACGGAACTGGAGCGCATGGCCATGCTCGATGAGGTGCGGGGGATGGCACAAAACCTCATTGCATCAGGGGGGCAGCGGGTAGACTGACGGCAATAACCGCTGAAAGCTGATGTAACTGCTCACGTAATCAGGTGCCCTGAAAGAAATGCCCAGGGGTTGTATATTAGGCTCTTAGGCTGTAGACTGAAGGCTGTTAGGTCTATGATTGCTGCCAAGTCCCTTTATTCTATCTCCTGAATCATCATCCTTTACTAACAGTCTAATAGTCTTCAGCCTAACAGCCTGTCTCATAAGGATGCATGAGGGAATAGATTCGGGGCAATACTGTTGATTGGTATCGATCAAGATGTATGATACTATGATAAATCATAAGGTGGAGGTGATCTTTTTGAAGCGTTTTGCTTTTGTTCTTATTATCCTGGTGTGTTTATATTTTGTGGCCAATTCCGTCCAGCTGGGCATCCGCATATACAGGGGAATGAAGATTGCCGATAACAGCTCGGTCTATGAGAAGAATGATCAGCAGGCCCGCAAGAGGATCCTCATTATTGGAGACAGCACCGGCGTGGGTACCGGAGCCGATGATCCTGCAGATTCCATTGCAGGCAGGATCGCCCGTGAATTCCCGTTTGTTGCGATAGTCAACAAAAGTGCTGACGGGGCACGGGCGAAAGATGTGCTGGAACAGCTGAATACTCTGGAGGAGAACGGATTCGACATGGTCCTGGTGCAGGTCGGAGGCAACGATATCTTGAGATTCACCGACCTGAACACCTTGAAGAATGCCATCGCTGAGATTCTTCACGCCGCGTATCAGACAGCACCGGATGTCATCTTCATGAGTACGGGAAACGTGGGATCATCCCCTGCATTTTTCGCCCCCATAAACTGGATCTACACAGACAGGACACGCAAGGTGAGATCCATCTTCCAGCTCATATCAAGGGAAAAAGGTGTGGAGTATGTGGATCTCTTCCTCGAGAAAGCTGAAGATCCGTTCCTGGAAGACCCCAAAAGATACTTTGCCGCAGACCTTCTCCATCCGGGCAGTGACGGATACGGGCTTTGGTACGAGGAGCTCAAAAGTCAGACATCGCTGGTTCAGATACTGAAAGAATAAAGACCGTGAGGGTGTTTGTATGAAAAAGGGAATCCAGGATTCAGAATTGAGTATCCGGAATAATACCCTTGAAAGATTTTTGGTATGCAGCTTTTTTTAATCGGACACTTGTTCATCCTTTGTTGTGGGCAACTGGCCATTCCTGCTAGTCTCTTTGTTGTAAAGTTCTTGCAGAAAAGGCAGAAGGTAAAATAGTGCGAATCTCGAAAAATTATAAGCAGAAGTCTTATATTTACCGGTATCTCCCGGTAAATATAAATTGATTTTCTCTGCGTACTCTGCGTCTCTGCGGTGACGTTTCTTATGAAAATAAGCGCTGAGGAAAGATTGCGAATTTGACGATTGCGTATCTGCGAGAGGACTTTTGGGGTTTAAGGCTTGTCCGGGTCAGGTATGACAGATGAGGACACTCTTGTGGGCAGCAGTAAAATTGCACCCACGGGTTGAAGGGAATGGATGCCCGGAGCTGTATAACCAGGCCCTGAGAGGGCGATATCCACCATGAGCGTGTTGAACGCAATAGGGGGGTAAAGTCAGATGTACGGGATTGAGAAGGAGCGCATTGAATCTCTGAATAACAAAGGGGTGAGGCCGGGGGAGTATGTGCTGTACTGGATGCAGCAGTCCCAGCGTGCGCAGAACAATCATGCCCTCGAATATGCTATCTGCCTGGCCAATGAGAAGTCCCTGCCGGTGGTGGTGCTCTTTTGCCTCATGGACGACTACCCGGATGCAAATCTGCGGCACTACACATTCATGCTGGAAGGGCTCACAGAGACGAACCCCGCCCTGAAGCGGCGTGGTATAGCACTGATTGTCAGACACGGATTCCCGCCTGATGTGGCGGTGGAACTGGCGCAGCGCTGCAGCTGTGTCGTGTGTGACAAGGGATATATGCCGCACCAGAGATTGTGGCGTGAGCGCGTGGCAAAAAAGGTGCACTGCCAGGTCGTGCAGGTGGAGAGTGATGTGGTGGTGCCGGTGCACGTTGCATCAACCAAGGCAGAGTTCTCAGCGCGGACAATCCGCCCGAAAATTCACAGAAATCTGCAGTCTTATCTCCATGATGTCCCGCAAAACGAGGTGAAAAAGACCTCCGTCGGCATGGATATCGAGAGTCTCGACCTCGAAGATATGGATGCACTGCTGGGCAGGCTCGATATTGATCGCTCAGTAGAACCGGTGAGCAGCTTTTTCACCGGAGGCCCTGCCCGTGCAGGGCGCATCTTTCATGAATTCCTGCACGATGGCCTGTCACGCTACGACTCAAACAGCAATCAGCCCCAGACAGATGATGTCTCGCACATGAGCCCGTATTTGCACTTTGGACAGATCTCGCCGGTTTATCTGGCCCAGGAGATCTTACAGTACCGCGATCAATATCCCAGCAGTACCGATGCATACCTCGAACAGCTGATCGTGCGCAGGGAACTGGCCGTGAATTTCGTCTACCATACGACTCACTTCTATTCGGTCTCCTGCCTGCCGAACTGGGCACAAAAGACCTTGATGGAGCACGCCCACGACAGGAGGGAATACACCTACACGCTCGAAGAACTCGAGCATGCCCGGACGCATGATGACTACTGGAATGCCGCCATGGACGAGATGCGCATCACCGGGTTCATGCACAATTACATGCGGATGTACTGGGGCAAGAAGGTTCTGGAATGGACCCATAGCCCTGAACAGGCATTCAATACTCTCTTGTACCTCAATAATAAATATTTCCTCGATGGCCGGGACCCGAGTTCCTATACCGGTGTTGCCTGGATCTTCGGGCTTCATGACAGGGCATGGGGCAGGCGCGAGGTCTTCGGCACTGTCCGGTATATGGCAGCATCAGGCTTGGAGCGAAAATGTGATATCAAGGCATACGTACGAAAAGTTGCAGAACAAGCGCAGCAAGGAACCGGCAAAAAATAAATTTTATTTCTTGAAAACACATGGGCTCATGATTCTTTCGGGCCTTCGATAACAGGTGTTTTTATTTATCACCCCCGGGTGGTTGACTCCCCGGCTTTCGAATGTATTATGTATGTAGTATTAGAATCATCTTTAACCCCTCTACAAACATCTCTGGAAAGGAGTTGCCGTATGGGTTTTCCCTTAAAGAAGGTCATTGTTAAAGACACAAAACGACTGACTGAACAACTCCATGAACTGTTTTTTGCCCAATCGCTTGCAGTACTGTCCACTGCCGGCAATGGGCAACCGTACAGCAATCTCATTGCATTTGCAGCTTCTGACGACCTCCGGGATCTGATTTTTGCAACAACGCGCTCTACCCGCAAGTATAGGAATATAAGCAATAATTCACGGGTATCCCTGCTCATTGACAACAGGAGCAATGCCGTATCGGATTTTCACAATGCAATGGCAGTCACAGCCATCGGTACGGTTTCAGAGATCTCCGGGGATGAGAAGACGGACTTTCTTACTACATACCTGCGAAAACATCCTCATCTCCAAGAGTTTGTGATGTCTCCCACGTGTGCCCTTATGAGAGTGGAGGTGGAGAAATGTTATATTGTACAACAATTTCAGAATGTTATGGTGCTCCATCTAAGATCATGAACTTTGTAGTCTCCTTAGAGAATATTACGCAGCATGAGCAGCGATATCTCGGTGGGAAGGCATACTCGCTCGGTGTCCTGCGCGCCCGAGGTCTTCGGGTTCCACCCGGGTTGTGCATTTCCTCCCAGGCCTATGATACCTATGTCCGTACCACCGGTCTCATGGAACGGATATCAATGGAGCTGAACCGCAAGAATTTCAATGAGATGCGGTGGGAAGAAATGTGGGATGCATCGCTGAGAATCAGAAACCTGTTCCTCAACACCCCCATGCCGCTGTCTCTGGTGGATCATTTCAAGGAACCTATCGAAAGAACCTTCGGGGACAGGCCGGTTGCCGTGAGGTCGTCTGCGCCGGGGGAGGATTCTGCCAGTGTGACCTTTGCCGGGCTTCATGAGACCTATATGAATGTGTGCGGGGTCTACTCGATAATAGAGCATATTCGCCTTGTGTGGGCTTCTCTCTGGGCAGACGGGGCACTCCTGTACCGGCAGGAGATGGGGCTCGATGTCACAACAAGCTCCATGGCAGTGCTTGTTCAGGAGCTGGTCTGCGGCGAAAAATCCGGCGTGGTCTTCGGGAAAAATCCGAACGATGAGACCCAGGCGGTAATCGAGTCGGTCTACGGGCTCAACCAGGGACTTGTTGACGGCACGGTGGAGCCCGACAGATGGATTCTCGACCAGCGAAACGGTGAGATACTCTCCCACCATGCTGTAAAGAGAGAACATATTGTTGCCATCACCTCGGCAGGTGTGCATCTTCAAACCCTGCCGCAGGAGAAACACGAAGTTTCACCGCTCAATGATGATGAGGTCAGCCGGGTGTATGACCTGGTGATGAAAGCTCAAGAGGTCTTCGGGAGTCCGCAGGATGTGGAGTGGACGTTTCTCGGCGATGATCTCTACCTCCTTCAATCCCGGCCGATTACAACGTTGAAAGAGGAAAGAAGCCCGGATAACCGTTCCTGGTACCTTACCCTGAGAAGGAGTTTTCTGAATCTCAGGAAGCTCAGGGAGAAGATCGAGGATGATCTGATACCTGATATGGTAGCGGTGGAACAAGAACTCTCGAAAATAGATTGTGCCACACTGGGGGACCTTGAGCTGGGAGATGAACTGCTCAGGAGAAAAAGCATCTACGATTCATGGGAGAAATCCTATTTGAAATACTTCATACCCTTCGCCCACGGTATGCGTCTTTTCGGCCAGGTATACAATGATACGGTCCGGCCGGTGGACCCGTTTGAGTTTATGGATCTGCTTGCCACGGCAGACCTGCTTTCTCTCAGGAGAAACGCCATGCTTTTGAGCATGGCAGAACTCATCAGGAAAGAAAGCTCGCTGGCTCAGGCCTTGAAGATGAACGGGGATATCTCCGGCTTTACCGAGTTCACGGCTCTTATGGACAAATTTGACGATACCTTTGGTGACTTGTCGTGCGGTGTCGCTGATTGCGTCTTTGGCAGAGATTCGCTCCTGCAGGTTGTGCAGCAGCTGGCAATCAGACCATCGGGCAAGGTTGCCGGCAAAATGTATGATGTGGACAAACTCACCCATGATTTTCTGTCGCTGTTTACCGGAGAGATGAGAGATTTTGCTGCAGAGGTTCTCGACATTGCCCGGGCGAGTTACCGGCTGAGGGATGATGATAATATCTATCTCGGCAGGATAAAACGGCAGATGATTCTGGCCAGAAGCGAAGGCTTTTCCCGATTGGAAAAGAGGGGAATACCGCTTTCAGAAAATATCCCCGAACAGGAACTTGTTCG
>CAYRCP010000110.1:0-6572 GCA_964422755.1 uncultured Bacteriovoracaceae bacterium
CCGCCGCACATATTGAGGATCTTCATGCCGCGGTTGTATGAGGCAACCAGGGAACCCTCGCTGGTGCACAGTGGAATAAGAAATTCGCCTTTTGCATACTCTCCGTTGACCTTGATAGGGCCTGCGAATCCCAAGGGGATCTGCGCAACACCGGTGAAATTCTCGATGTTGCCCTGGGTAAGAGCCGCATCAAAGGAATACTGCCTGCTATGGTTCAGCTTTGTCCCTGAGAAGTCCTCCACAAATTCCTGCCGTTTCTCAATGATGGCAGCCTCGTAATTGGCCTGTTTGTTACAGGGTATCCTCTGCTGCTCCACCCTGGTCTCGACAACGCTGTCCACGGCAGTCAGGTCAAGGGTGCCGAATTGCTCTGTTTCAATGGAAAGGTCAATCCGGTGCTCTCTGTTTTTACTCAATGTTTCTATATGTGCGTGGATCTCCATATCCTCACCAAAGGGAAAAGGAATTGGGTTTTTCATATCAATTTCAGCGGACTTGCGTGATGAACCGTTATTACCAATGAAGATATCATCCATCGGGACTTCTTTGCCGTTGATGCTTACATCGAAAACCCCGGTGAGCATTGCTTCTCTTATCTGATTTTTGATACAGAAACTCACCCCGTCTTCGACGTTTTTCAGGCTGCCGGTTGAATAGATTTTTTTGAGGATAAGGGGGGATACCGTTACCTGGTTCTTTGGCTCTGTTATGCTGCTCAGCGAGATCACCTTGTGCTCAGTTGTCTGATTTCTCATAAATCCCTTCCTTTCATTGTATTCTTGAATAAGAATTGCACAGTGTTTTATTGTTTTGAGTGCCAACACATTTTCCGCATGGAAGGGAACTATCACGAAACGTGCCAAGAAATACCTGAGAAAACACGAAACAAATACGAGAGCAATATCAGGTATAATCTTGTATTACTCTCTTTTTTTTGTTTAAATCCGGTAGGTTATAGTATTGTCCAGACAGGCGAGATATTTTCACATGTGTAATTTTTTTCCACTTTTATAAGAAAAACTTTCCACGCCAGAAAGGCGTGGAAAGTCTCATTGATACTTCAATCACTTCTGGGCGCGGATGGAATAGTACCGGTTATCAAACAGAAATCTCAGGTATTTTACGTCAGTTATACTCAATCCGAGGTTCTTCATCTGCGACTGATAATCATATACCGGGTGGAAGGCATTCTTGGCCATGACGACAAAAATAATATCAGCAATATACCAGTAGATATTCTGGAACAGCCTTGAAATAATGCCGCCCGAGGGGAGTGAGAAATCTCCAACTACCACAAAACCGCCTTTTTTGGCCATCTTGCTCAGGTGCTCCAGCACCTGGGTTACCATATCGACAGGAAAAACATTGAGGAAGAAATTCGCATACACCACATCAAACTGCTCATATTCATCGAATTTCAGAATATCCTGGTGTACCTGCCTGATGGGATGTTTAAAGTATTGGCCCCGGGTGCGCCTGGTAAAGATGTTGAGCATGGACTCGGAGAGATCGACAACCGTAACCTCTGCTCCCCGCGCGGCAGCTTCTATGGCATCTATCCCCTGCCCTACGCCGGCAAAGAGCACCTTGTCATCGGGTTTAATATGCTTATGCATGGCAGTCTTGCATTTATCGATCTGCCCAAAAGAAAAGATCATTGCGAGGAAATCGTATAGCGGACCTATTATCTTGTACTTATCATTCATGTGTTAGCCCTCCTGTAAGATTCATTAATGAAAAATGGAATGAATACTGGCCCCATGGTCCGTAACAGTACATTATTCCATATAGTTATGGCGGATACAATAAAAGTATCACAGCCCCCTGTCAAGGACAAAACAATGGAGCGAGCATGAGGACGGCATTGTCCCGCGTGCCCGAGATTCTCCTGCAGCACACGGCCTGGCATTTCATGACCATTCACGGTCATACACTTACTATACCTTCTTCAACACCGCCAACGCCTCGTCACAGTCAACTTCCGTGGGATTAAAGACAAGAGAGCCGTCAAAAGATTGCGGCCCTGGCAATCTCAGGGGGCATGTCTTTTTTCACACCTGCATCATGAAGCCTTGCGGGCAGACCACTCACCTGATTGAGCCTGCTCAACAGCTTTTTTGCAAGTCTTAAGGGGTAGTTCATTTACACATACTTAATGGGTCCTACACGAGCGGGACCCCGCGACGCAGCGCTATGCGCTTCCAATAGGCATTGTGGAGCAGATGATACTCTTTTTTGATTCCCTTCATTTCCTGCATCCATCTGGTCTCTGACATTCGGGCACGATAAAACGCCTCATGGGACAGGGAGCACAGTGATGCATCAGAGGTATCCCAGGTATAAAACGGGATATTGCAGCAGTATTTTTGCTCCAGCAACCGTATTTCTTCAGCAATGTCATCATGTACGCGTTTATAGCGCAGCACAGCATTGATATGAAACCCCTCATGGCTCCACCAGTAGGATTCTTCCGAATATCCTGGCCCCGCACTGTCAACGCCCGCCGGCGGGCTTGACGGCACAAACGGTTTGAATGATGTCATGCAGGGGCATGAACCGGCGGTAACGAATATTCTGAATCCGCCGGCATCATTG
This sequence comes from uncultured Bacteriovoracaceae bacterium, assembly GCA_964422755.1. Classification (GTDB taxonomy): domain Bacteria; phylum Desulfobacterota; class Desulfomonilia; order UBA1062; family UBA1062; genus DSAD01. Next base: position 2,596 of record CAYRCP010000110.1, read on the forward strand.
AGTGAAACCACCATGGAACCCGTGGTCTGGGATTTCCTGATAAGGGGATCTGCCGCGTGCATGCACACATCCTGATTGAATCCGGCAAACGGCAGCCTTTCTTTGTGAGCCCTGAGCATACTGAAGGCATCTTTCAGGCTGAAACTGCCCCTTCTCTGGTTCAGGTGCTGCAGATTCTGCTGCCTCCTGGCTTCACTGCCGGCAAAACGGGTGATAACAGGATCGGAGAATGCCTTGATATTTGTCCCGGGGGCAAAACTTGATCGCTCCCAAGTATCCTGGACGCTGATCCCGTTCGAGATTGCTGCATAATCGGAATACACCTTGAGCGCATAATCCCTGCCGATGGTCTCCAGCACGATAATACCGTGCGTATCCATGATCAGGTAGGAATTCATGTACTGGAATCCCTTGTCCCTGTATCCGCACGACCCGGCCTGGCCATACGCTTTCAGAAGATCGATGATCGTCTCGGCAGCGCCTTGTGCAGTATCGGATCGTTCAAGGCCGAGCCGCAAGAGATCCATACCGATGAGTCCCGGTGACTTCTCCGGTCTGACTCTGGTAAAAAGGGCCTCGTTACCGATAACAACACCCTTATTGTTTACCCCCATTTCTGCACCCCATATCCAGAAGGGCTTGCTGATCACGAGCGCATTCGTGCTTTTCACCTGAGGGATCTCGATATACGTGCACTTGAGAGATTCACCGGAAACATAGTCTTTCCCTGGGATGGAAACGACAATCTGAGCTTCGTCAGGCTCCCTGTCCGAATTCTTCCCGAATATCCACTCCCCTGACTGCGTCCCGGCAGGACCCATTGCAAAGGTATCACACATACGACCTCCATTATACGTGTACAGCTATTGGAAAAATCACTGATCCCGCAGCAACAAAAAGCTGCTGCCTCTTGTCAGTATACCATAGTTCTTATTGTCGGGGGGGTTGGAAGCAGACATTCATATCATGATTTCAGACAGGTCTTGATTAATGAGATTGTGCCACTGCACTCTTGCGGAATACCGTAAATTCTTATAGTGTTAAAATCAGGTGGTGTAATTCTGTTTACAGAAGCGGCACACGGCTATACCAGGATAAAATGCCTGTTTACCGGCTTCTATTATTTGTTATTTATTTTATTAACAGAACAATATTAGTGGTGTAGAACTAGATTTTCATAGTTATAAGACTATATTACTATATTATTATGTGACTTGAGGAGGTGCTGTTATGGCTAGGGGGTATGCCGGCAAATTTCTACTCGTCAATCTGAGTGATAACTCCTGTACGGACTTTACCATTCAAGACGCTGAGTTGGAGAAGTATATCGGCGGGAGTTGTCTTGCCGCAAAAATATTTTTGGACAAATATCCGCTGGATGCTGATCCATTATCCAAAGACAACCCGTTGATGATCATGACCGGCCCTATGGTCGGCAGCGGTTTTCCGGGCACTTCACGGTTTTCCATCTGTGCAAAGGCTCCACAAACCGGCATCTGGGGAGAATCTGCGTGCGGCGGAACCTTCGGCCCGGAGCTCAAAAGAGCAGGGTATGACGGTATCGTGTTCGAGGGGGCGGCAGACACCCCCGTATATCTCTCTATCTTCGACGGACAGGCCCTGCTCCATGATGCATCTCATCTGTGGGGAAAGGACATCTACGAGGTGACCGATCTGCTCAAGGCTGACGGCAAATCGATTAAAGTCCTCACAATTGGTGCTGCAGGGGAAAATCTCGTTCAGATAGCAGCCATTGGTAATGACAAGGGTCACTTCAGCGGAAGGACAGGACTCGGGGCCGTAATGGGCTCAAAAAAGCTCAAGGCCGTCATTGTCAAGGGCTCCGGCAAAGCAGGCAAGGCCGACGAAGACAAATACAAGGCAGTTTTTAAGGCAGCAGTTGCACAGGTGAAGGATTCGGCTCTTGCCGATGGACTCCACTTGATGGGCACCGATGCCAACATGGACCTGGGCATGGTAACCGGTGATGTCCCCATAAAGAACTGGACCGTGGGAGAAGACTTTGAGCTGTCCTCCAACCTCAGCGGCCCTACCTTACGGGAGAAATATCTGACAAAGGCCCATGCATGTGCAAACTGCCCTGTTGCCTGTAAACGGGTGGTAAAGGTTGATGATGGGCCGTTTGCCACTCAAGAAGGGCCAGGCCCGGAATATGAGACCTGCGGCACGTTCGGCACCATGCTCATGAATCCCGACCTCGCTGCGGTGATCAAAGCAAACGAGCTCTGCAACAAATACGGCATGGACACGATCAGCTGCGGCTCGGCAATTGCTCTGGCCATGGAGCTCTATGACAACGGCACACTGGGCAAAGACGATGTGGACGGGCTTGACCTTGCCTGGGGCAATATGGAGGCGGTTATGACCCTGATAAAGAAGATGGCATACCGCGAAGGCTTCGGCGACATCCTGGCAGACGGGGCGGTCAAGGCAGCGAAAAAGATCGGAGGCGATGCCCTTGACTGTGTTGTCCACGTCAAGGGCCTGGAGGCCCCCATGCACGACCCCCGAGGCTTTCACGGCATGGGCCTTGCCTATATGATGTCCAACCGTGGCGCCTGCCACCTTCAGCATGCCGTCCTGGCTACCGAGCAGGGCATGGCATCATGGCCCCAGCTCTTTGACATGAAGGACGACTATGAAGGCACCACGAGCGTGGACAAGGCGGCTCTTGTCTATAATTCGGAAAACTACGGTATCCTCGGCAACTCGCTGGCCATCTGCCACTATCTCGTGGATATCCTGGATCCTGAAACCATTCTTGAGGCGTTCAACGCCATCACCGGTTCCAAGCTGACATCCGATGATCTTCTCATGGCAGGAATGCGCGACTGGACCTTGAAACGGGGACTGAACAACCTGCTGGGAATCACCGCCAAAGACGACAAGCTGCCAAAGAAGCTCCTGACCGCGCTTAAAGAAGGCGGCGCGGCCGGTTCCGTGCCTGATGTCAAGCTTCTGCTGGACGAATATTATGCCATCAGGGGTCTCGATGAACGCGGATTCCCGAAAAAAGAAAAGCTCGATGAGCTCGGCCTCACAGAATTAAAAGAACGGCTTTACCAATAATAAAATTTATTTTCAGGAGGTTTATACTATGGGAGTACCTGCACTTACACAGGAATGGATGGATGCCTATAAGGCGGCAATCGTGGCGGACCCGGAATACAAGACCATAGCCAAAGACTGGGAAGGAAGCGTTTCGCTCGTCTGTCTCGCAGACCCGGACAAGGGCATACCTGAAACGGTTTATCTCTTCCAGGACTACTGGCACGGCGATGTCGGTGAATTCGTGGTGTGTGACAAGGAAAAGGCCGAGAGCGCCAAATTTGTCATGACCGGAGAGTATTCCCGCTGGAAGCAGATAGCCCGCAAGGAACTCGATGCGACAAAGGCCCTGCTCCAGGGAAAATTGAAGATGAAGGGCGACCTGCCCTATGTGGTGAGAAACATCAAAACCGTCAATAAGGTAATCGACATCCTGGGCACCTTTGATACCATCTGGCCGGACGAGGTTTAGGTCTGAATATTGACTCATAACATTTTTTTGGTATGGCTCCACAAGACCGCGCTCAAGCATGTGGTAAACAGGAGCGGTGTCTCATCAGGATCATTTGTGTATGCATAGCAGCATTTTTTTGAAGTACGAGAGGAGGAGAGTATGGGATACGATGAGGATCTTTCTTTTAACTATTTCGGGCCGACAAAGATTGTCTTCGGGATAGATTCCACAAAGGATGTTGAGATTGAAATGAACTCCCTGGGTGGCACCAGGGCGGTTGTCGTAACTGACAAGGGAATTATCGATGCGGGTCTCATCGAGGAAATCACAAAGACACTCGGGAATAAATGTGCCGGTGTATTCAGCGAGATCCCCCAGGATACCGGCGTTGAAGTTGTTGATGCCGGGGCTGCATTCGCACGAGAAAACAAGGCGGATATCGTTATCAGCGTAG
>CAYRCP010000111.1:0-6525 GCA_964422755.1 uncultured Bacteriovoracaceae bacterium
AGAACCCTGTACTTCTCTTCACTGACCTGCATCTTCTCGAACATTCCGACATTGTTTATGCTTATGGCGATCTGAGGAGCAATTCCCATGAGAAGATTCAGGTCACTTTGTCTGGGCGATACCGGCGACTCAGTATTGAAAACGCACAGTATGCCTAAAGATTCGTTTTCATAAATAATGGGAACACAAATAAAAGAATGCGTTCCGGAGCGCTCTACCAGATCTCGAGAACGCCTGGAAAGATCCTGAACGATCAAATCGATATTATCGACCAGGTAGGGTTTCTTGTCCCTGAAGGCTAATACAAACGGACCTCGAGATTCCGGTTTATCAAGATGAAATCCATTCTTCCTGAAATGCTCTACCTGTCCTGAACTGAAACCATACCCCGCGCTGAATACCAGTCGGGTCTTGTCATTGTTTGCGAGGAAAACCATCCCCTTGTCATAATCCAGTTGTTTCTGAAGGATCGCCATGAGATCACTGAGAAGCTGATCGATATTAAACACACTCGATATGGTGTGACCTATCTCCTGGACAAGCTGTGCCTCATTGTAGCGTTTGGACGTCTCTTTCAGCAGAAGCTCGGCACTTTGTGACTGCTTATCAATCTTTTCCTCAAGGCTTTTCTTTTCCAGATGCCAGGTGAAACGGGAAAACCCTGATACCACACCAAGGCAAACAAAGATGATCGGTATTAAATAGTTCATCGGGATGCAAAAGGCTAATAGCATGCACAGAAGTACACTAATCAGGGTTAAATAATTACAGATTCTCTTCCAATAAATTGAAGTGGGTTCATCCCATGAGATAATGTATTTACAGCATGCTCCACCTTTATGAAAACATTCCGGGTGTTCAATAGTAGCAAACTCACCGGTAAAGGGCTGAGCAATTGCTTCAAACAGGCCCATTCGGTTATCACACTGGTATGGTTTCTCGCTGACGCCTTGCACGGGAGTGGCAATAATCTCATACTTATGTGAACTCAGCCGTCGTGTCCTGAAAACACCCCCGCGGGTTACCTTGTTCCCGATAGATTCAACCAGTCCGTAGGCAACCCCGGGAGTCAGGAAGCCGTAGACATATTGTCGAACAGCATCGTAAGACTTGGAGGTTGCTTCCAGGCGACCTGCTTCACGTGCAATATCAGCGTTTCCGGTGGTTCTACAAACAATATCGTAAAAACGGTCTGACTGCTCCTGGGTAAACCAGAACCCCATGTCATCGAGCTCATATCGCGTTAAACCGGCATACTCAAGGATCTCATCAACATCTGCATCGGGGTAGTTCTTTTCAATATAGTCTATATACGTGTTTATAAGACTGATATGATATAAACCAGGATTTGCTTCTTCTTGATGTGTCATAATATTCTCGGATCCTGTGGGATTCATGTTAGTTATATACCCGTCATTAGCCTCCTCCATTTATCAAATGGATATGTCCGGACATATTTTTATGCAACAGTTCTAATCGGTACAGTTCCACCAATTAACTATCGACACACCCGATATAAAAGTTGAGAACTTTACCTGACGTCATGATTCCCTCAATCAGAGAATATTTTTACCCGTTATGCAGTAAGCTTCAGATATTTTTTTGCCTCACAGTTTTTTTGCTATCTCTCTGATCATAAACCTAGCAAATTTCAACGTCGAGAATTTCAGCAGACCTTTGATATACTCCACGTATTCATCTCCGTATTTTGAGTTTATTATCCAGAGATTATACTGCTTATCATCCTCGATTCCGGCTGTCTCTCCATACTCATAGGGATAAATCATGATCGGTATTGTCTCTTTTTCATACACATGACCGACCAGATTAATGGCCTTTTGAAGTACCGACCAGGGCATACGTTCCTGGTTTATCACGATAATCTTGATGGTATTGAGTAACTCGGAAAGATTTGTCCCTGTGTTTGATTGATCCACGATGAGAACTGCTGCGATGTCTTCTTTATACTTCAATGTGTAGGCATAACATTTTCTGATCAGTCCGAGGCGATCATAGATATTCTCAAGGGATTCTTCCGGATACTCTTTATCAAACCCAAACATATCGAGCATAAGACCACCGGAAGTATTTTCATAAAAAGCACGCAATGTTTCGTAATCTTCGGCAACACCGGGTTGGAGACTCCATTGATCAGGCAGCGTGCTTTGTTCACTGGGCAATGTATGCATCAGATAGATAAACGAGTCCATCGAACAGGCCTTGGGGTTCTTGAAGTGCCGGCAGAATCCCCCGAAGAAATAGTCGGGAAATTTATTATTCGGTCGATAGTAGATGACCATAAAATCCATGCCCATTGACGGTAAACGGTACATGCCGTCATAAAAGTTATGGCTTTGTCTCATGATATCCAGGCCGATGCGACGTGCGCCCTTTGAAGTTGCAGCCAGATGATAAATCATCCAGGAACGTTGATATACCTTTAAGGCACAGTTATGCCCGTAAATCCTGCCATTTTTCTGATAGGTGATGCTGCTGAAGATTTCCTGACATTCCTGGTACAGCTTCGTGTATGTTCGTTGGAATTCTTCTTTATAACGGCTTACGAATTCATACTTTTTGGGATAGATAAACCCTGATTGAAAAAAGAATTCCCACAGGGCATCCATATTGAATACAGAGGTCATATTACAATCCGGATCATTGGCATTACTGACAATATCAAACAACCGGAAATAAGAGGATGTATCCATGTCAAGAATGGAAAACCCATGGTGAATGGGCTTTCCCCTTTTTCTCTCACTGTACACAACCTGAGCGGAACAACTCAGCTGGAAACTCCCGGAAAAAAGGATCGTTACATCCAATATTCTCATGCCGGGCATCAGAAAGGCCTCATCACTCGTTTCATCTACGGAAAATCCTGTTGTCCCGATGTCTGATATTTCATAGGCAACATACTTATTGATCAGAGGATGGAGAAAGGTAATCTTGGGTGTAGGAACCAGTTTCAGGCGCGGATGCCGATTCTTGCGCCTGCTGAACCGAGCTTGCGGCAGATTCATTGGTTTAAGAATAATGCTCGTATGATCTTTATCATTCACGGAGTAGATCACCTGGCAATTTACCGAGCACACCACTGTTCGTTCTCTTTTGAGCTGGACTGACAGGGGGCTTTTGTTGTCAATTATGTCATTAAGATCCAATGAGTTATCTGTTATTTTTATCCGCAGTCCTTCAATGCTGAAATCTTCCAGTTCACCATATATCTTAATGTTTTTACAGAATATCTCCGCATCGATATCTCTGCAGGAAACCCGCATGACCTTTCTCCGGCCAAGAGCGAACCCTTTGTCCGGGATCATGGCGGTACATGATATCTTATCACGGGTTACAATCTCTACGGGCACTATGATAATGGTCTTGCCCTTATCTATCAGGAGTTCTTGCACCGTAAATTCCTCGAGATTGATCTGGTTCTGTGCAGGACAGATCAGGGTCACAAGATTTCCCGAACAGGCACCGGGCTTCAGCCTGACGAGGAAATCCTCCTGCCTGGATGAGTGCGTTATACGAGCAAGAACATATCCACTTGTGAAATTAAGATGATTCAGTTTGTTTATGATTTTTTTCTGAGGCACTACCTGTGCTGATTTAAGTGCATCGTCAAAAGAGGCATTATTAAATGGTCTTAATACATCAGTACATAACGGTATATCGGTTATGATTGCTGGCTCAACATATCCACTTTCCCTGCTGTTTGTATCCCCGGTGAAATTCATTATCGCCTCCGATAAATCCTTTTAATTATGATATAACTCCTTGACTCATTGATAACGTTACACTTTTACACACATATCACGTGATAAAAAGGAACCGCTGGATAGATCCCCGCTAAGATGGACCTTGCTATTATATAGTCTTTTTATGAAAGCTATAAAACTCATGAGCTGTTTTTCGTTGGATATTCTCTTATAGCTATGGATCAATCTAGATTGATCTGTTTAATGTCCGTACCATTCTATGTATCCAGAGAGTGGAGGGCATACCACCGCTAACAAGCCTCCGGTTTCTTCCCCTTACACATAATCAGGGGAGTATAGGTAAAGCGTCTCGGGTCGCGGAAAAAGACTTCGAAATCCCTGAAGAAACCGTCATATCCATCCGGGTATCCGCAAAACAGATCCTCTGCTTTCCTCGATGCCATCTCAAGCTTTTTCAGCCAGTTAAAATGGTCCTGGGATCTGAGATCACCGTAGATGAGATGATGGGCCATGAGATGCATATCGATATCCAAAAAACCAAGATCATAGAGGTAGGTATAGAGCTTTCTTCCCACATAGGGATCAAAATTAAATTCGTCACTGAACCTTGTGCTGAGCTTGGAAAGGATTGCTTCCATATTACCGGGCAAGGGATGGTGTGACAGGCAATTATAATCGAGATCGAGCAGACACAACCGGCCCTGTGTTTTTAAACAGCTGATAAGATTTTTGATGATATCTGATGCATCTTTCATGAAATATTCGAGAACAAAGCGAACCCAGATATAATCAAACTGGCCGAGAGACTCCATGGGCTTGGTAAAATCCATGAGCAGGAATTCAATTCCGTCTCTCTCGCCATAGTTCTTTCGTGCATGTTCTATCCGGCTCTTGGAGAAATCAATACCAACCACCGATCCTCCGGGCTGAACAATTTCGTGCATGATCGATGTCACTATCCCTGAACCGCAACCCACATCCAGCACGCGAGACCCTGGTCCTATGCCGCACCATGCAGCCTGCTGTTTCACTAGATCGGGATCTGTTTTGACGTCAAGTCTCAACGCCTCTTCCGGATGTTCCATCAGGTATGAATCAGATTTTTTCATGATGTATTTCCTCTCGCTGCATAAGTAGATGAACGTTTTCTTATATGATCATCCTTTCATATATTGTCAACCCACTATTCCCCTTAATGATTCTTACTCTAACCGTGAGAAGTTTTTTCTTTCGCCCTTTTTGCGGACTTCTTTTTCTGCTTGCGTATCCTGGCAATCTTTTTCTCCGCAGAAGACACATGACCTTTCAAGTTCTCCTCCACCTTATCCGCGAGAATACGCCGGGCAAAAAATCGGTTCATGGCCTGGGTCCTGGCCTTTTGACACTTCACCTCGACCCCGGTGGGAATGTGCTTGAGCTGCACACAGCTGGAAGATTTGTTGACCTTCTGCCCTCCTCTCCCCTGTGCCCGTACAAACTTCTCTTCGATATCACGCTCATCTATGCCCAGTTCTTTCATCCTGTCTTCAAGCATCTTTTTTTTCTCAGGAGAGATGAATGGATTGGCCACCTTCAGCGCCTTTCTTTCATTATGAACGTGTTCTCACTGCGCGGGATTTCTTCTCTCGTACGGAAATATCCAACTCATCGGATATAGAGGGCATAATATAACGCAAACGCAAGATAGAGAAAAGCCAGTACGAGGATAAAGGGCCAATTTCCATGAAATGAAGCAGGGCCGAAAAGCCAGTACGAGCAATGCGGGCATTTGATGAACCATCTTCTCGATACGATGCCATTACAATGGGGACAGTAACGAACCTTTTCTCCTGCGGCACGTTCTCTGGTTTCAATATTCTTCTTGAGAGAGGTATGTACATTGAGCCTTTCCCCGCAGTCCGGACATCTGATGTCCGTTGGTTGAAAATCATCCCATACCACTTTCTTCCCGCACGTCGGACATTTCATTACCAGCATATATTCAAAAACCCCCACTATCGAGCGAAGAACAGGCTAGAGCCACCGTCCGCCCTCTTTTATATTTATTGAAAGCCGTAGTGTATCAGAACCGTAGATAATCAGCAATGTCAATATATTACCATCACTATCAAAGAACACATCAAGTTTGGTATCCCCTCTTACATGGATCTCCCGGGGGATCATGGCCTCTCCCAGAAAGATTGAGCCCCACGTGTAAATCACCTTGAGATCATTGCCTGACTTCCTCTTGAAAAGATAGCGGCCGCCGGGCGGTGTACCGGCGATCAGCCCGACAATATCCTCAACGGGGATTGAATATTGATACAGCTGTCTGCCCCAGGTATCCAGGATGGACAGAACCCCGTCTTTCATATCGAGCGTAAAGGCCGTAAAGCCTCCCGGACCATAGATCTGTGCAACACCCTCGGTATCCGATTTTATGAAAAGGGCCCCGTCTACACGGAGATTTTTTCCACCTATATCTGCAGCAGCACTGAACTCTGCTCGAAAAGGATACTGGTCCGGGGCAGGTACAGACATGGACGCACATCCGAGGAAAAGAGCACAGACAAGGAACCAAGCAAAAGGCCTCATAGATGATCACATATACTAGGTTGTCCGGGCAAACGCAAGCAGGGAGGTATTGACTCGGTCGTGTTCGTCATTACATACTATAGTATGATAGAGAGAATTCTCGTACCCACCGACTTCAGCGAAACTGCCCGTTATGCATTTAATTATGCGGTAGAGTTGAACAGGGTGTTAAAAGCCCGGCTGTATTTGCTCCATGTTCTTCAGGATTTCACGGAATTCTCCGAGTATA
>CAYRCP010000112.1:0-6501 GCA_964422755.1 uncultured Bacteriovoracaceae bacterium
CTGATTTCGTAGGAGCAGAGGACCTCGCAGAGAAGATACAAGGTGGCTGGCTGGAATTCGATAAGGTTATTGCTACCCCGGATTTGATGGGTGTTGTCGGTAAGCTGGGACGTGTTCTTGGTCCCAGAGGTATGATGCCGAACCCGAAACTGGGCACAGTCACCTTCGAAGTTACAAAGGCAGTTGAAGAGATGATGGCAGGTCGTGTCGACTTCCGCGTCGACAAGGTGGGAGTTGTGCATTGCGCCATCGGCAAGGTGTCTTTTGGTAAGGAAAAAATACTGGACAACATCAAAGCGCTGCTCGAGATGATCATGAAGCTCAAGCCTGCTTCAAGCAAGGGCACATATCTCAAGAGTGTGGCAGTATCAAGCACCATGGGTCCTGGTGTAAAAGTAGACCCTATTGAGGTTTCTTTGTTGTTGAAATAAAAATACAATCCTGGTCAAAGACAGCGGGTGTCCGTATTGATGCGAACTTAATGTTTGCCCGCCGAGATCTGGGAATTCCCTAGGCACCCTTTGACAGGATAAATCATAAAAAGAAAGGGGTGAGGTATTTAAATTGAGAAAGGATGATAAAAAAGAACTGGTGACGCAATTGCACGAAGATCTGGGAGATTCTCAGGCAGTCTTTGTGACCGATTACATCGGGCTCAACGTGGAAAAAATTACCAGGCTGAGGAAAGACGTCAAAAGCGCAGGCGGAACATTCAAGGTTATCAAGAACACCCTGCTTCGCAGGGCTGCTCAGGATACTCCTGCCGGCGCGATTAACGATCTTTTCATCGGCCCAACTGCGATTGCGATGGCAAAGGGAGACCCGCTCGGAGTGGCAAAGGCCTTGGTTGATTTTGCCAAGGATAACGATGCACTTGAGCTTCAGGGTGGGATTCTGGGAGCACAGGTACTGGATCTTGACAAGATCCAAAGGCTTGCAAAAATGCCGAGTAGGGAAGTCCTTCTGGCAAAGATGCTTGGTTCTATGAATGCACCAACTACCAATTTCGTTGGGGTGCTTGCCGCTATACCGCGGAAGATGTTGTATGTATTAAAAGCAATTGAAAACCAAAAGATGCAAGGAGAATAACAATGGCAGATATTACACGTGAAGATGTTATCAAATATATTGAGAATATGACTGTGCTTGAACTGGCAGAGTTGGTAAAGGAACTGGAAGACAAATTCGGCGTAAGCGCCGCTGCACCTGTTGCTGCCATGGCAGCAGCCCCGGGCGCCGCTGCTCCTGCTGCAGAGGAAGCTGAAGAAAAAACAGAGTTTGATGTCGTGCTCAAAGATGTCGGCTCTCAGAAAATCCAGGTTATCAAAGTGGTGCGTGCATTGACAGACCTTGGCCTCAAAGAGGCAAAAGAAGCTGTTGAAGCTGCCCCGAAAGCCATCAAGGAAGGCATCTCCAAAGAGGATGCAGAGGAAGCAAAGAAGAAGCTCGAAGAAGTAGGCGCTACTGTGGAGATTAAGTAGCGATAGGTAAGATAGATCAGGTCAAGTGGGGTTGGCTCTGGCCAACCCTTTTCTTCATTAGTAAGAGAAATAGAAAACCAAAAAGGAAGACCAAATATGATCGAAGAAATCCTTTTAAATCCACAGATAAGGCGGAAGAGTTTTGCAAAAAGGCAGGATATTGTTGATATCCCCGATCTGGTGGAATTACCAAAAAAATCCTATAGCACCTTTCTGCAAAAAGATGTTCCACCTGAGAATAGGGAAGAACGTGGTCTTCAAACGGTATTCAAATCCGTTTTCCCTATTAAGGATTTTAATGAGGATGCATCGCTGGAATTTGTTGAATACCGTCTTAATGATCCCAAGTATGACATGGATGAATGTATCCAGAAGGGACTCACCTATTCGGCGGCTGTAACGCTCAAGGTACGTCTCGTCGTCTGGGACCGTGACGAAGAAACCGGCACCCAGAGCATTCGCGATATCAAAGAGCAGGAAGTGTATTTCGGCGAGATACCTCTCATGACTCCAAGCTCGACCTTTATCATTAATGGCACCGAACGGGTCATCGTGAATCAGTTGCACCGCTCTCCCGGCATCTTTTTTGACAAGAATGCCGCCCGTGCCCAGACCGGAGGGAAGATTCTTTATTCCGCAAGGATTATCCCTGCCCGGGGTTCCTGGATCGACCTCGATTTTGATGCAAAGGGAATTTTGTATCTGCGAATCGACAGAAGACGCAAGATGCCCGTCACCACGCTGCTCAAGGCAATGGGATTTACCAATCAGGATATCCTTTCCATGTACTATCCCAAGCAGCGGTATGAATTGACCGGTGATACGGCACTCAAACATATCGAAATCGAGAATCTTGCAGGGCTCAAAGCTGAAAATGATATAAAGATAAAAGGAAGCGATGAGGTCGTCCTCAAGGCAGGACGAAAGATTACCCAGAAGCTCATCAAAAGGCTCAAAGGCGAAGAGGTGGAGCCTGCTGTTCTTGAAGAGCAGGAACTTATCGGCAAGATACTTGCTGTCGATGTGGTTGATTATGAAACAGGCGAGATCATTGCCGATGCCAACCAGGATATAAACGAAGAAACCCTGGAAAAGTTGCATGCCGGCAATATCAAAGAAATCTTCACGATATATTTTGATGATGTCAACTTCAGTTCCTCACTGACCAGGACCCTGTCTCTGGACAAGGTGGATACCGAAGAAGAGGCCATTATCGAGATTTACCGACGGCTGAGACCTTCCAATCCTCCAACACTCGAGATTGCAACCCATTTCTTCGATAATCTGTTTTTCAATCCCTCCTATTACGATCTCTCCCGTGTAGGCAGAATGAAGATCAACCAGAAACTCGGTGTCAGCGCTGAAGATGCACCAATCGATCTTACGGTTTTAAGGAAGGAAGATATCCTCTTTACCGTCAAATATCTGCTGGAAATGCGGGACGGTGTTGCTGGTAGAAGCGTTGATGATATTGACCACATGTCGAACAGACGTGTTCGTTCTGTCGGTGAGCTCCTGGAAAATCAGTACCGGATTGGTCTTGTCAGGATGGAAAGGGCGATCAAGGAGCGCATGAGTCTTCAGGATGTGGAGACCATGATGCCCAACAACCTTATCAATCCGAAACCGGTAAGCGCAGTGATCAGGGAGTTCTTTGGCTCAGGTCAGCTCAGCCAGTTTATGGACCAGACGAATCCCCTGTCTGCCATTACCCACAAACGGAGACTCTCCGCACTGGGACCCGGTGGTCTCACCAGGGAACGTGCCGTATTCGAGGTGCGCGACGTGCATCCGTCACACTATGGCAGGGTATGCCCCATCGAAACCCCGGAAGGTCCTAATATCGGGCTCATTGTTTCCCTGAGCACCTATGCGAGGGTGAATGAATTCGGTTTTATCGAAACCCCGTACTACGAGGTGAAAGACGGTATTCTGACGGATGAGATCCGCTACCTGAGTGCTATCGAAGAGGATGAAGAGATCATCGTCCAGGCCCCTGAGCCTCTGGACAAGGACAATCGGATTATTGCCGACATGGTCCGGGTGCGGGTTCGTAACGGTGAGTACGGGACCGTGAACAGGGAGCAGGTCACCATGATGGACGTGGCAACCAATCAGCTCTTCTCTGTTTCGGCAAACCTTATACCCTTCCTCGAACATGATGACGCGAACAGGGCTCTCATGGGTTCCAACATGCAGCGCCAGGCTGTACCTCTCCTCTTTGCAAAACCGCCGATGGTAGGTACGGGCATGGAACAGGTGGTTGCCCGCGACTCGGGTGTGTGTGTTGTCGCAAAACGTGGAGGCGTGGTCCAGGACGTGGACAGTGAACGTATCGTGATTATGGCCGACGATTTCGGTGATAATACTGAAGATACCGGTATCGATATATATCGGTTGATTAAATTCAAACGGGCAAATCAGAACACCTCGTTTAACCAGAAGCCCATTGTCAGCAAGGGACAGAGAATTAATGCCGGTGAGATCATCGCCGATGGACCTGCAACCAAGGATGGAGAACTGGCCCTTGGCCGGAATCTGGTGGTAGCATTCATGCCTTGGGGCGGATACAACTACGAGGACGCCATCCTCATCAGCGAACGGGTTGTCAAGGAGGATTTTTATACCTCCGTCCATATAGAAGAGTTCGATGTAATGGCACGCGATGTCAAACTCGGGAGTGAAGAGATCACCAGGGATATCCCCAATGCCGGAGAAGAGGCACTGAAAGATCTCGATGATTCAGGTATCGTCAGGATCGGAGCAGAGGTAAAACCAGGCTATATTCTTGTAGGTAAGGTCACACCAAAGGGCGAGACCCAGCTTTCTCCTGAGGAAAAACTGCTCAGGGCCATATTCGGTGAAAAGGCGAGCGAGGTAAAGGACTCTTCGCTCAGAGTTCCTCCCGGAATTGAAGGGACCGTGATCGATGCCAGGGTGTTCAACCGCCGTGGACAGGATAAGGATGAGCGGACCATTGAAATCGAAATGGGTGAGATCGAAGAACTGAAGAAAGATCAGGAAGATGAGATCACCATCATTACCGATGCCGCTCGAACCAGAATGGAAAATATCCTTGTGGACAAAAAGCTGGAGGCACCGCTGTTGTCCCATCTCGGCGATACCATTATTGCCAAATCAGGCACGGCCATCGCCAAGGAGATGCTCGATCAGCTGAGCATCGATGATTTTAAGGATATTCGCGTTGATGATGGCTCCGATGCCGAACAACAGATCGATCAGGTCATTATGCGGCTTGATCACCAGAAGAAACTCATCAATAATTTTTATGATTCAAAGATCGAGAAGTTGAGCGCAGGCGATGATCTACCCCCTGGCGTTAATAAGATGGTAAAAGTCTATGTTGCCATCAAACGTAAACTCTCTGTGGGAGACAAGATGGCTGGCCGGCATGGGAACAAGGGCGTGATATCACGCATCCTTCCCGAAGAGGACATGCCGTTCTTTGCTGAAGGACAGCCCGTAGATATCGTCCTGAATCCTCTCGGAGTACCCTCGAGAATGAACGTAGGTCAGGTTCTGGAGACCCATCTGGGCTGGGCCGTGCACGGTATCGGTGAAGCCATTAATAAGATGGTCGCTGCGGAATTCTCCGAAGATACCCTCAGAGAAATGCTGAAGAAGGTGTATGCCTCCAAGCGGGTGAGCAAGATACTGGACAAGTGTTCGCGTGAAGACCTGCTGGAATTTGCCAGCAGCATCCATGATGAAGGCCTCACCGTTGCAGTTCCGGTATTTGATTCTGCAACGGAACAGGAGATT
Source organism: uncultured Bacteriovoracaceae bacterium (assembly GCA_964422755.1). Lineage (GTDB taxonomy): Bacteria > Desulfobacterota > Desulfomonilia > UBA1062 > UBA1062 > DSAD01. The sequence goes on from CAYRCP010000112.1 coordinate 5,265, forward strand.
GAGGATGTGAGGGTTTCCACGGGCATTGCGGAACACGGCAGGGTAGCCTTGTTTGACGGGAGAAGCGGTGAGGCATTTGACAATAAGGTGAGTGTGGGCGTCATGTACTTTCTGAAATTACACCACCTGGTTGATGATAAGATTCATGCACGGTCAATCGGTCCGTACTCGCTGGTAACCCAGCAGCCTCTCGGTGGAAAGGCACAGTTCGGCGGACAGCGACTCGGTGAGATGGAGGTCTGGGCCATAGAGGCATATGGCGCAGCATATTCTCTCCAGGAGTTCCTGACGGTCAAATCCGATGATGTAGCAGGAAGAACCAGGATGTATGAATCCATTGTAAAGGGTCAGCATGAGCTTGAGCCCGGTATCCCCGAGTCGTTCAACGTTCTCACGAGAGAACTCAAAAGTCTTGGCCTCGATATAGGACTTATCGAAGGCCAGGGACAGCATTAAGCTAAGGAGGGAGAGGTTGGAAGACCTATACAGTTATTTTGAGAAACCCAAAGATCCTTCCAATTACATGGCCGTAAGGATTGGTTTGGCGTCCCCTGAAAAGATTTTGGCATGGTCTTTTGGGGAGGTCAAAAAGCCCGAGACCATTAATTACCGGACCTTCAAACCCGAAAGAGATGGCCTTTTTTGCGCCAGGATATTCGGACCAATAAAGAGTTATGAATGTATTTGCGGCAAATACAAACGCATGAAACACCGCGGGGTCGTGTGCGAGAAGTGTGGTGTAGAAGTCATTGACTCCAGGGTACGCCGCGAGCGACTTGGACACATTGAACTTGCCACCCCGGTGACACATATCTGGTTTTTGAAGAGTCTGCCGAGTAAGATCGGTGCGCTGCTCGATCTTTCTATCAAGGAGCTCGAGCGGGTTCTGTACTTTGAGAGTTACATCGTAACCGATCCGAAGGATGCCCCCTTGAGAATGGGCGAACTCTTAACCGAGGATAAATTCAGGTCTGCGGTAGACAAGCACGGCATTGGCAGTTTTACGGCCAAGATGGGTGCCGAGGCTATCGACGATCTTATCAAGGACCTCGATATCCTTTCTCTCTCCGTTACCCTGAAAGAAGAAATCCAGGGCTCCAAGAGTGAGGCCAAGAAAAAGAAACTCTCCAGACGTCTGCGCATGGTGAATGTATTCAAGGGAATCGATGCGAATGATCTGATGAGTTTTATCGAAGACAGATTCCATCTTGAGAAAGACGAACAGTTCAGAAGGGCA
>CAYRCP010000113.1:0-6499 GCA_964422755.1 uncultured Bacteriovoracaceae bacterium
GAGGCAGAAGCGATAATCACGGCAAAAGAGGAAGAACGCAAGCAATACCACTTACAGATGTTCGATCGTTATAACAACGATCCCACGCTCTATCATGCCACGATCAATCTCGGCCTTGTAAACCAGAGAAGCGCCATTGAGATGATCAAAGAACTTTTATAGGGTAATATTCTTCATCTCCCTTGATATGGATTTTTTCCGTCTTGCGCACCGGTGCAGGCGGCGTTATGTTTGAATGAAGTGAACTAACTGAATTGACGAAAGGGGATAGCATGAAAATCAAATCCTTTAGAGTAGTGCCCACACTTCCCGAGACGCTGAGCCCCATACTCTCTCTTGCATACAATGTCTGGTACTGCTGGAATCAGAAGGGGTTGCGTCTCTTTCAGCATATGGATAGAAACCTGTGGGAGGAAACGCAGCATAATCCTGTGGAGATGTTGTCCCGGCTGTCGCAGGGCAGGATAATGGATTTGATGGAAGATGATGGATTTCTCTCCCAGATGAAAAGAACGGCAGACGACTTTGACGACTACAGGTCCGAAAAGGGCGTGTACTCGTTTCTCCTGGCACAACCTATAGATTTTACGATTGCCTATTTTTCCATGGAGTTTGGTATTACCGAAAGCCTCCCCATCTACTCCGGAGGACTGGGGATTCTTGCCGGAGATCACATGAAGAGTGCGAGTGATCTCAGGCTTCCGCTGTGCGGCATAGGGCTTCTGTACAAGCATGGCTACTTCACCCAGTATCTGAGCTGGGACGGGTGGCAGCAGGAAGAGGCACCGAACAATGATTTCTATCATATGGTGCTTGTCCTGGAAACCGATGGCGAGGGGAAACCGCTGAAGATATCCATCGATATGGCTGGAAGACCCTGCGTGGCCCAGATATGGCGATGTCAGGTGGGGAGAATTCCCCTGTACCTGCTGGATACGAACCTTGAAGAAAACCATCCTGATGAGAGGAATATCACCGGCGGATTATACGCCGGGAATATGGAAGACAGGCTCAGACAGGAAATGCTCCTGGGTATAGGCGGCATGAAGGCACTCGAGGTCCTTGGTATCGATCCCATGGTCTACCACATGAACGAGGGGCACAGTTTTCTCGTGGGATTGGAACGGATCAGGTCGTTCATGCAAAAGCATGGTCTTGATTTCAATACGGCCCGGGAGGTCGTACGATCTTCCCTTGTCTTTACCACCCATACCCCGGTTCCCGCCGGCAACGACGAATTCGGCGCCGGTCTTATGGAGAAATATTTACGATTCTACGGCGACCAGATGGGATTGAAGTGGTCGGAGATGCTTGCCCTGGGGAGAAAAAACCCGGATGACGAGAAAGAACCCTTCGGCGCCACGGTATTTGCCCTGAAAAATGCGGCATTCCGCAATGGCGTGAGCAAACTCCATGGAGAGGTGTCCCGGGATATGTGGCAGAGCATCTGGCCGCATGTGAAAAAGCAGGATATCCCCATTTCCTCGATAACCAACGGCATACATATTCCCTCGTGGATATCTTCTGAAATGGCGGATCTTTTCGACAGGTATCTTGGGCCGAAGTGGAAAGAGGATCCTGATAATCAAAAGGTCTGGGAGCGCATAGATGAAATTCCGGATGCCGAGTTGTGGTCTACCCATCAAAGGCGCAGGGAGCGGCTTGTGGCGTTTTCGCGCAGGCGTCTTGAGAAGCAGTTAAAGGCCAGGGGGGCCAAGCCCAGGGAACTTCAGCGTGCCATGGAGGCCCTGCATCCCGATGCGCTCACCATCGGCTTTGCAAAACGCTTTGCAACGTACAAGAGAGGGCTCCTGATTTTCGAAGATATCGAGCGGCTCAAGAAGATCATGCTGAGTACCAAGCATCCTGTTCAGCTTATCATCTCCGGCAAGGCGCATCCCCGTGATCACGAGGGAAAGGCCCTCATCCAGCGGATTGTCCACATTGCCCGCGATGAGGCTTTCAGGGACAGGGTCGTATTTCTGGAGGATTATAACATGAATATCGGCCGTTACCTGGTCGAGGGGGTGGATATATGGCTGAATAATCCGAGAAGACCCCTGGAGGCATGCGGCACATCGGGTATGAAGGCAACGGCCAACGGGGCGTTGAACCTGAGTGTTCCCGACGGCTGGTGGGTCGAGGGGTATAATCCCGATCTCGGGTGGTCCATCGGCAACGGAGAGATGTATGAGAACCTCGAGTATCAGGATCAGGTGGAGAGCAAGGCGATATATGACCTGCTGGAGAGAGAGATTATCCCGCTCTTTTTTGACCGGGGGCTCGACGGCCTTCCCAGAGGCTGGATAGCCATGATGAAGAAGTCCATGAGTACCTTATGCCCGGAGTTCAACTCCAACAGGATGGTGGAAGAGTATACCGACAGGTGTTACATGGGCGCTGCACTCAACATGAAGAATCTCTCGGCGGACAATTTTCAAAACGCAAAGGCCCTGGTTGCGTGGACAGATTTCCTGAAGAAAAATTGGAAGGAGGTCCGCATTAAAGATATCAGTCATTCCCAGGGCGATGAGGTGGAAGTGCACACCGATGTGGTTGTCCAGGCCCTGGTGCGTCTCGGTGTGCTTTCGCCGGCAGATGTGAGTGTGCAGGTATACTACGGCCATATTGACGATGCGGGTAATCTCTTTGATACCCGGGAAGTGGTGATGAATCACGTGGAGGACAGGGATAAAGACAGCCATCTCTTCGAGGTGAAAATACCGTGTGAGGATACCGGGAGGTTCGGCTATACCGTCCGTATACTGCCCCGGAACGCCAATCTCGTCTATCCTGTGGACACGGGTCTGATCTGCTGGGCCTGAGAGCTGTCTGGCTGTTGTGAGGAGCCTATCGAAGGGATACTTCCTCGGCAAAGTCAGGCCAAGGGTTTTCTGCAGAAGATTTTGAGCAGGAATTTTCCCGGTGTGTGCTTTTTGGACTTGACAAGAAGGGCCACAATTTCCTTACATAACATGCAACGCGAGAGTGGCGGAATTGGTAGACGCGCTGGATTTAGGATCCAGTGGTTCACACCGTGGGGGTTCGAGTCCCTTCTCTCGCACCACTCCTTTGCAGTACCTGCCCGGATTTAATAAATCGAGAGGGTGGTGGCTGCATCGAATATATGCAGGTGATCGAGGTTCAAGGCCAGTGAGAGTTTTTCTCCCACGTGGATGATGCGCCTGCCCTCGCTGCGTGCGGTTAATTTTACCCCCTGCATATCCATATGCATGTTGGTCTCGCCGCCCAGGGGTTCCACCACCTCCACAAGACCCTCGACCTTCCATTCATCGGGGAATCCGTTTGTGTCGGTGTCAATGGCAAAATCCTCCGTGCGGATCCCCATGATGATATCCATGCCTTCTTTAATCTTTGCACCCGGTTTTTCGGGAATGGGGATCTTCAGTTTACCGTCGAAATCCATCTCAAGGCCGCGCTGTGTACGAATGATCCTTGCGGGAACCAGGTTCATGGGCGGGCTTCCGATAAATCCCGCGACAAAGGTATTCGCCGGTTTCTGAAACAGTTCAATGGGTGCGCCGACCTGCTCGATGTATCCGTTGTTCATCACCACGATCCTGTCGGCAAGCGTCATTGCCTCTACCTGGTCGTGGGTAACATAGATGATGGAGGACTCGACCTTCCGGTGCAGCAGTTTTATCTCGATACGCATCTGGGTCCGCAGCTTGGCGTCCAGGTTTGAAAGAGGTTCGTCAAAGAGAAAGATAGAGGGCTTGCGCACCATGGCCCTTCCCATGGCAACCCGCTGGCGCTGTCCTCCGGACAGTTCATAGGGTTTTCTCTGCAGCAGTGCACCCAGTTCGAGTATTTCCGCAACTTCATTAACCCTTGTTTCTATCTCTTTCTTGGGTATTTTATTCAGTTTGAGCCCGAATGACATGTTGTTGAAGACATTCATGTGGGGGTAGAGCGCATAGTTCTGAAACACCATGGCAATGCCCCGGTCCTTGGGGGCAACATCGTTTATGAGATTCCCGTCTATGAAGATTTCTCCCTCGGTAATCTTTTCCAGACCGGCGATCATACGCAGAATCGTTGATTTACCGCAGCCCGAAGGGCCGACAAGAACAATGAATTCATTCTCGTGAAACTCGAGATTTACGCCATGAACAACTTCGACCTTGCCGAATCTTTTCACTACATCTTTGAGAACTACATCAGCCATTTTTATCCCCGATCCGGTCAATCAAAAAAACCGGCAATTCTGTGAGATTTTGATTTCATGGTGCCATCATGCCTGCATATTTTTTATTATAAAGTTTATGGAGCGTCAAGTGATTGATAAATTCTACAGGATACCTCAGCATGCCAAACAGCAAAAAATTAAACTATCTTATTGAAATAACAGTAGTTATTGATAGTATGCTATTTGATCTGCGAAGATATTTTATCTTGACTGGAAAGGAGCTTAGGGTTACCTTTTGCTTATCTAGTAATAAATATGAGGGGTAAGATAGAGATCATCTTCACAAATTCTTGAGGAGGATATAACAATGAATACACGTAAGCTAATGATTTTAATAACAATTGTTGCAGCAATGGTATTTTTATCCGGTCAGGTAATGGCTGAACCCACGACCATTAACTGGTGGCATGCCATGAAGGGCGCCCGCGGCAAGGTTGTGGACAACATGATCAAGGCGTTCAACGATTCCCAGTCCGAATATGTGGTGGTCGGGACATATAAGGGCAATTATGACGAGACCGTCAATGCCGGTGTCGCTGCATACCGGGCAAAGAAGCAGCCTCACATCCTGCAGTCATTCGAGGTGGGCACCCAGACCATGATGCTCTCCGGTGCCGTGTATCCCGTCTATAAACTTATGAATGAGGCAGGATACGACATCGACTGGAAGGGGTATCTCCAGCCGGTGCTTTCGTATTATATGGATGCGGACGGAAACCTCATGTCCATGCCGTTTAATTCTTCGACACCGGTTATGTATTACAACGTAGACCTCTTCGAAAAAGCCGGCATTCCCATGCTCGATAAGGAAAAATCCATCACCTGGGACGAACTGGGCGAGATTACAAAAAAGCTGGTAAAATCAGGGGTACCGGGCGGGTTGACCTGCGGCTGGCAGTCATGGACACAGGTGGAAAACTACAGTGCAATACACAATATTCCTTTCGCCTCGAAGTCGAACGGGTATGAGGGGACCGACTGTGAGCTCCTTATCAACAATGAAAAGGTGGTAGGTCACATCGCCATGCTGAAAGAATGGATGAAAGACGGACGGTTCTTCTACGGCGGACAGAAGTTCCAGGGACCTAAGTCCGAGTTTCTGGCCCAGAACGCCGGGGTCTACATCGACTCCATCAGCGCCATCGCCAAGCTCAAGGCCGGGGTAAAGGACTTTACGTGGGATGTTGCGCCCATGCCGGTGGAGGCATGGATGAAAGAGCCGCAGAACAGCATCATCGGCGGTGCCTCGCTGTGGGTATTCAACGGGCACAGCAAAAAGGAGTACAAAGGTGTTGCGGCATTCTTAAAACACCTTTCAACCCCGGAGATGCAGGTATACTGGCACAAGGAAACCGGGTACTTCCCCATTACACTGGGCGCCTATGACCAGTTGAAGAAGGAAGGGTACTACAAAGAATTTCCCTATCAGGAAGTGGGGATCAAACAGCTGACCCGGAAAGAACCCACGAAGATTTCCCGGGGACTGCGACTTGGATATTTCATCCAGATACGCAACATCATCAACGAAGAGCTCGAGCTGGTCTGGAACGATACAAAGACACCGCAGCAGGCTATGGACAACGCGGTCAAGAGGAGCAACCAGCAGCTTCGGGAATTTGAGAAAACATATAAATAGGGCTTCGTGACAATAATCCAACATTGGTAACGCTTCCCCTGCGTGATAAGGGGAAGCGTTACTGTGCGAGCAACGAGACTATGATAAAGAGATCCGTATTTTCTTCCAGGTTGCTGCCGTATCTTCTGATACTGCCGCAGATCCTTGTGACGCTTACGTTCTTCTACTGGCCTGCGCTGCAGGGGGTGGTGCAGTCGGTGATGCGCAGCAATCCCTTTGGAGGAAGCAGCAGGTTCGTCTGGTTTGATAATTTCATCATTCTGTTTACCGATCCTCTGTATCTCAAATCTACCATGACCACGCTCCTGTTCAGTGCCTGTGTGGCTGCGGTATCGATCTCCATAGGGCTTTTCATCGCCACCATGGCCAACCGTGCGCTCAAGGCAAAGGCCCTGATCCGTACGTTACTTATCTGGCCCTATGCGGTAGCGCCTGCCATTTCAGGTATTCTCTGGCTTTTCCTGCTCCATCCTTCATACGGGGTGGTTTCTCTTGCCATAAAACGCTGGTTCGGCATTGACTGGAATCCTGTATTACGTGGGGGCGACGCCCTTTTTATGGTTACCATGGCAAGTGCGTGGAAAGAGATCAGTTATAATTTCGTGTTCTTTGTTGCCGGAATGCAGGCAATTCCCAGGTCCCTGATCGAGGCG